>NZ_WHIW01000010.1 GCF_009295635.1 Alkalilimnicola sp. S0819
ATGGTCTGAAGGGGGCGGGGGCGCACTGGCTGGATCATTGCCTGCTGATGTGCGAGCTGGACCCGGAGCAGGGGGTCAACAAGGTCGAGGAGAACCATGTGTTCTTCCGCGACATCCTGGGTTTCCGTCTGACCGAGCAGTTGATGGTGGGCCCGGGGCACCAGGTGCGTGCGGCGGCGTTCATGACCTGCACCACCACGCCCCATGACATCGCCTTCGTGGGCGGGCCGAAGATGGGCCTGCACCATCTCTCCTTCTACCTGGACGAGTGGGCGGACGTGCTGAAGGCGGCGGACGTGATGGGCAAGAACAAGGTCAAGATCGATGTCACGCCGCAGCGCCACGGCATTACCCGGGGTGCGACGATCTACTTCTTCGACCCCTCGGGCAACCGCAACGAGACCTTCGCGGGCCTCGGCTACGCGGCCTATCCCGATATGCCGGTGATCACCTGGACCGAGGACAACATCGGCTCGGCGATCTTCTACCACACCGGGGAGCTCAACGAGGCCTTCACCTCGGTGTACACCGAAGGGGTCTAAGCTTCCGGGAGGCGTGGCGGGGTCGACGACTCCGCCAGGCGAGAACGCACGGCGCTGGTGCGCCGTGCGTTTTTTCAGCTCTGCCTTAGAACTGCGTCCTGAGGTTGAGGCTGAGGCCCGTGACCTTGTCGTTCAGCCCGGCGACGGGGTTTTTCTCGAGTCGACCGGCAGTGGCCCACACGGTGGTGGACGGGCTGAGTCGGTAGTGCGCCTGCAGATCCACGAAACCGCTGCGCTCATCGTCCGTGCCGTTGTCGAAGCGGATGCTTCCCAGAGCTCCTAACCCGTCCCGGTCATCGTCGTTGTCGGCCAGTTGGCCTTCCAGGCGCTTGTTCAGCAGCGCAACGACCACCGTCTTGCCGAAGCGGCGCGACAGGCTGATTCGATCGCGCCGATCGTCCGAGGCGTGAAAGCCGTAGGCGAAGCTGGCCCGCTGCCGCCCGGCGCGGACGATCCAGCCGGCGATCGGGGCCTGAACGAAACCGTAGTCCAGGCTGACCGTGTCCGCCCCGTCGGGCGAATAAACGCCACCTTGGCCGGAGGCATCCCCTTGCCAATTGCGGTCCATCAGAGCGATGCGCGTGTGTACCTGGACGCCGTCATCGTTGCGAAAGTGCGCCCGCAAGCGCAGCCGAGAATCGTAACCGCGGCTGCGCGCGCCGCCGTCGTGTTCGTCCAGATGAAAGCCCCGGCTGTCGAAGTCACCGCCGAAGTCGACTTCGGCCTGGGCCGCGGTGCCGGCGAGCAGCGCCGCCAGCGCCAGGGTGGAAAATCCGTTCTTCCTGTGGGGATCCCCTCCAGAGGTATCGTTGTGGTGAGTTATGCAACGGAGCGATGGGTGCTTGTGATCAGGGCCTTCAGCCCGCCCGCACCGAAGCGGGAGACCAGCTCTGGTGCTCGATCAGGCTCTCCAGCAGCTGCTCCGTGAGCTGCTTCCGGGTGTTGTCATAGGCGGGGTCGTCCCAGCGATTGACGGTCTCGTGCGGGTCTTCCTGCAGATCGAACAGCTCCGAGATGCCGGCGGGCCGCGTCAGGCTCAGGCGGTAACGCTCGGTGACCAGCGTGCGCACGCGTTGAAAATCATCGAAGCCGGGTGCTATACGTTCGCGATCATCCTCGATGAGCACCGAGTCGCGCGGCAGGCCGGCCTGGCCCAGCCCCGGCAGTGCTCTGCCCTGCAGGCCCCGATAGGCCTCGACGCCCGCTCGCGCGAGTATTGACGCGGTGATGTCGATGCTGGACACAGGCGCTTCGATGCATTGGGCCGCCACGGGACGTTGTGGGTCGTGCCAGATCAACGGCGTTCGGATGAGGCCCTGGTAGTGCATCGGCCCCTTGAGCATCAGGCCGTGATCTCCCATGTAGTCGCCGTGGTCCGACATGAAGATCAGCACCGTGTTGTCGTCCAGCTCCTGCTGCTTTAGTGCCGCCAGCACGCGACCGATCTGGTCATCGATCATGCTGATGGAGCCGTAGGTGAGCGCGATCGCCTCCCGCGCCTCGCGTGCCGTGACCGCGAATGGGCGGTGCAGCGGGCCGAAGCGGAAGCGGCCGTCCTGCGCCAGTTCTTCGCGCAGATGCCGAAGCACCGGCGAGTCGCCCAGGCCGAAGGAGGCGGGCGTGTCTATGTCCGCCGGGTCATACATGTCCCAATACTTGCCGGGCGGGGTGAACGGGTGGTGCGGGTCGGGAAAGGAGCACTGCAGAAAGAAGGGCCGCGCGTCCTCCCGCCAGCCCTCCACAAAGGCGATGGCCTCATCGGCCACCCAGTGGCTGGGGTAGAGCGTTTCGGGCAGCGGCGTACGCCAGGCTTGGGGGGTGTTGATGCGCGGATCGGGAATGGCTTGCGCCTGGCCGCGGCGCGTCGCCCACTCCGGATGCTCGCTGGCTAACCAGCGCGCGTAGTCGCCGCCCACTTCGTCGCCGTGATCGGTGCACAGGCGCACGTGCTCGAATCCGTAGTAGGGGGTCTGGACGCGATGCGTCGGCTGGTCGCGCCAGAGACGCAGGGCCTCGTTCAGGTAGGGTTCCTGCTCGAAATCCCAGCGCTCGGCATCGGCCAGCGCTGCCGTGCCGGGGCGTCGCCCCGGCGGCACCTCGGTCATGTTCTGCAGGTGCGCCTTGCCGGTGAGCCCGGTGCGGTAACCCGCCGCGGCCAGTTGCTCGACGAAGGTGCGGCGGTTGGTGGGCAGGGGGATGCCGTTGGCGCGCACGCCGTGCGCCGTGGGCATGCGCCCGGTCATGAGTGAGGAGCGGTTGGGCATGCATACCGGATTGGTGACATAGCTCCGGTTGTAGCGTGTGCCGCTGGCTGCCAGGCTGTCGATGTGCGGGGTGCGCAGTACCGTGTTGCCATAGCAGCCGAGATGATCGGCCCGTTGCTGGTCGGTCATGAACAGAATGAAGTTGGGTTGCGCGCTCATGCGTCCTCCGGGTGAGACGGGGGGGTGCCGAGGGGCTCGGGGAAGCGGCCCTGCTCGCCGTCTCGGCGCAAGCGTTCGGCTTCATCGAAAAGCTTTTGCAGGATGGGCCACACCATTTTCTGCTCGGCCTCGTTCAGGCAGTCCATCAACTGGTTTTGCCGGGCACTCATCACCGGGCGGATGGCTTGCGCCGTCTCTCGGCCGCTGGCCGTGAGGTAGACCACGCGCAGGCGCCGATCTTGCTCGTCGATGTGCTGGGTGACCAGGCCGCGCTGGGCCAGGCTCGCCAAGGCGCGTGCCGTTTGCCCCTTGTCCAGGGAGGCGTAGGCAGAGATGTCTCGGGTAGACATCCCGTCGTCGTCCCCCAGCACCGCCAGCACACGGTGTTCCGCCAGGTTCAGCCCGAAGTGACTGCGCACATAGTTCAGGGTGTGCTCGGAGAGCGTGCGCGATAGCCGCGCGAACCAGAACGAGAAGCGGCGCTGCGGCGGGACGGCCTGGGCGTTGTGGTGGGGCTTGGCGCGAGCCGCGCGTTTCATTGAGCACCTGCTTTCGTTGTTTTGACAACGTTGACATTGCAACGATGATGCGACAATGTCAACTCGGTCAGACGAGGCTATGGCCGGAAACAAAAGAGTCAGGCGGCTGTCAGGTCGCGGAGGAGGAGAGTCATGTTACGCAGGTTGCTTGCAGCGGCCTTGGGGACGCTGCTGCTGTTCGGTACAGCTCAGGCCGAGATCTACAAGGCGGAGACCATGAATCCGGGCAATGCGCCCCACGCCTTGATGGTGAAGATGGGGGCCCTGGCCGGACGAGAGGCCGGCATCCGCATTCAGGTCAATGACGGTCAGACGCTGAGCAGCGCCACGTTGAAGTTGGCCAGCGGTCGAATCGACTTCGCCACGGTGCCGCCGCCGGTCTATCAGTTCATGAGCCAGGGCCAGGCGATGTTCGCCGAACTGGGCGAGCGGGCGATCGCGGCGTCGAAGAACCTGCGGGCGGTACACTCCTTTCTCGGTGGCGCTTTTCACCCGATCGTCTACGCCGATTCCGGCATCGCTTCCTTCGAAGATCTGCGGGGCAAGACCGTCTTTACCGGGCCGCCCTCGGGCGGCGCCAGCCGTCAGATCGAGGACTTTCTGGAGATCGTCGCCGGACTCAAGGCCGGTGAGGACTACGAGGCGGTGCGCATGGGCTGGGGTGCGGGGCTGCAGGCAATGATGGACGGCGCCCTCGATGCCATGTTCAGTGCCTCCTCCATCGGTTCGGCCAATATCGAGCAGTTGGGCCTGACGCGCGACATCCGCCTGCTGGGCTTGAGCCAGGCGCAGATCGACAGCGGCCGTTTTGATGGCTTCCTGTCGGTGCCGGGGCGGGCCTTCGATCTGATCGAGCCGGGCACCTACAGCGGCCAGGTCAACGAGGAAGCGGTGACGGTGCCCATGTTCGTGATGATTTCCGCCACCCGTGCGGGCATCGATGCCGATGTGGTCTATCAGGTGACGCGGGCGCAGTGGGAGCATATCGACGAAGTCCAGGCGACCAGCAAATCGCTGGCGCGGGTGTCACTGGATAACGCGTTTCAGGCGCTGAACATGCCTTTGCATGTGGGCGCCTACCGTTACTACATCGAGCAGGGCATCAGCGTGCCCGAGCGTCTGCGTCCGCCGGAAGCGAAATAAGTCCCCGGTGACGGAGCGGCGCCGAGTGGTGGCCGCTCCCGATCCGTGCTGTTCAAGGGGGGAGCGCATATGAGCAACGAACATCAGGCGGAAAAGTGGTCGGCCCGCCGTAGGCTGCTGGCCGGCTTGCTGGCGCTGGCCATGGCGCTATTCGGTCTGGCGAATGCCCTGCCGACCTATGGTGGCCTGTTACCTCGGATCGGCCCGTTTCAGACCGAACTGCTTAGGGCGGTGATGTTCGCCGCCGCCGTGCTGATCGTCTTGCTGCTGAAGCCCTTCAGTGTGCACTGGCGCGGGCGTCGTTTCGGTTTCGCCGCCGGGCTGTTGCTCGATGGGGCGCTGGCGGTCACGGCGCTGGTCACCCTGTGGCAGTTCTACCAGGTCATGGCGCGCCTCAATACCGGCCTGTTCTTCTTCGAGACGCACCATGCCTGGACCGCGCTGGCCGGTGCGGCGGTGTTCATCATCCTGTGCTGGCGGGAGTGGGGCGCGGCGCTGCCGCTGTTCGCCCTGCTCTGCCTGCTCTACCTGCTCACCGGCCAATACTGGCCAGGGCCCCTGCAAACGGCGCCGCTGGACTTTCTCTCCGACGTGCCCGGTGACCTGTGGTTCAATCTCGGCAAGGGCATACTCGGCACCATCGCCGGCATCATCCTGCTGACCGTGTTCCCGTTCATCCTGCTGGGCGGCATGCTGGAAGGCACCGGCGCCGGCATGTCCCTGATCAAGGCGTCCTACAACCTCATGCGCCGGTTCCGCGGCGGCCCGGCCCATGCCGCCATCGCCGCCTCGTCCCTGTTCGGCGCCATGAGTGGTGGTGCCGTGGCCAATGTGGTGGGCACCGGTGTGCTGACCATTCCCGCGATCGTACGCCGCGGCTTCAAGCCGAGCTTCGCCGGCGGCGTGGAGGCCAGCGCCTCGGCCGGCGGCCAGCTGATGCCGCCGATCATGGGCGCGGCTGCCCTGGTAATGGCGGATTTCACCGGCGTTTCCTATCTGACGATCATCGTCGCGGCGCTGCTACCGGCGCTGGCGTACTACGCCAGCCTCTTCATTGCGGTGATGTTCGAGGCGCGCAAGCTGGGCGTGGAGGTGGCCGATGCGGGCGAGCTGGACCGGCAGATGCGGATGGCACCGCAGGACTGGGTCAATCTGGTGCTCGTCGTGCTGCCCGTGGCGGCCCTCATCGCAGCCCTGCTGAAAGGCATGTCGGCGGCCGGTGCCGGCATCACGGCGCTGCTGGTTCTGGTCGCGGCCAGTCCGCTGAACCCGGCGATACGCCGTCAGCCCTGGCGCCTGCTGGCCGCCCTGGCCGAGGGTGGTTGCAACTTCGCCAAGCTGCTGTTGGCGGTGGGCGTGATCGGCGTGATTACCGCCGTATTGGGCACCACCAACCTGCCGGGTCAGGTGGCGCAGCTGATCGGCGGCGCGGCGGACCAGATGCTGCTGCTGACGCTGATCATGGCCGCCTTCGCTTCTTTGCTGCTGGGCATGGGGATGCCGACGCTGCCGGCCTATCTGACCATCATCCTGATCCTCGGGCCGTCTCTGCAGTCCTTCGGTCTGGCCGCGCTTACCGCCCATATGTTCGTCTTCTACTACGGCGTCGCCTCGAACATCACGCCCCCCGTGGCGCTGGCCTCTTATGCGGCGGCGGCGATAGCCCGTGCATCGCCCTTCGCCACCGCCGTCACCGCAACCCGTATCGGCGCGGTGGTCTTCGTCATACCCTTCATGTTCGCCTTCAATCCCGAGCTGCTGATCGTTGGCGAGGCCGGGGGGGAGGCGAGTGCGTGGGAGTTGGTGGCGGTTATCCTGCGCACCCTTGGGCTGATCTACCTGTTGTCCAGTGCGGCCACTGCCTACGATGTGCGCCCTCTCGCCGGGCCCGAACGGCTACTCCGGGTGGTGCTGGCCCTGGCGCTGATCACGCCGCTGGCCTGGCTGCACTGGTCTGCCTGGCTGACCGGCCTGGCCTGCCTGTTGCTCCACCGCCTGAGTGGGCACCGCGCCGGGCGGCGCAAGCCCTCCCTGGAGCCGGGGGAATCCTGACCGGCCGGGTCGCCATCGCGATTCCGCCCGCGCCGCTGCGCGACTACCATGGGAGGTAGCGAACCACGGGAGGAGCGATATGCCCACACGGAAGATTCACGCGGGTGATGAAGGCCCGATCACGGTGGCGGTGTCGCGCAAGGTGCGGCCCGGCCGGGAGGCGGAGTACGAGGACTGGGTGAAAGGGGTGACTGACGCGGCCCTGGAATTCCCGGGGCACCTGGGGGTGAATGTGCTGCGCCCCGGTCCCAGCACCGACAACGAATACGTGATCATCTACCGCTTCGACAGCTACGCCCATGCCCGCGCCTGGGACGAGTCCGCCGAGCGGGCCGAATTCACCGCTCGGCTGGAGCCGCTGGTGGAAGGTGACACCAAGGTGAAACGGGTCACGGGGCTGGAATTCTGGTTCGATCTACCCACGGTGCCCGCGGGTGCCAAGCCGCCCTCCAAGCACAAGATGGCGCTGGTGCTGGCCGTGGTGGTGTTCACCATGTTGTTGCTGCTGAACCTGCTCTTCAACCAGATCCCGCTGCTGGCGCGCATGCACTGGATACCGCGGCTGGCGGTCGTGGTGGTGTTGCAGATCGGCCTGCTTACTTATCTGGTCATGCCCCAGGTGACCAGGCTGCTCAAACCCTGGCTCTACAGATAGTGTGGAATGCATCACGCTTTGCGATTAAGCGAGCGACCCGCTCTACTCCGTTGGGGGGCGTTACTCTACAGTTTTCCCGTTCGCGGCCGATCCACACAGTAACCGGCGAGTAGATCGGTTGGTTGTCGCCTATGGGGTTTCATCAAGCAAGGGGTGTGTGTCGTGCTGCACCGACTCACCGGTAGTATCCGCAACAAGCTTCTTCTTCTCACTGGTCTGGCCACCACGCTGTTGTTGCTGGCCGTGACCTTCGGCATGTTCCAGCTCTGGTCCGGCGTGGCCGCCTATGAGCAACTCCAGCGAACCGGCGTGGCCAACGAGCGCCAGATCATGGAGATGCGCATCGGTTTCGTGCAGCAGATCGAGGCCTGGAAGAACCTGCTGTTGCGCGGTGGCGAGTCGCGACAGAAGGACCAGTACTGGGCCCGATTCCAGGAGAACGAGGAAGAGGTGCGCGAGGTCGGCGCGCATCTTCTCGGCGCCTTGGAGGACGAGGGCCTGAAGAAGAGTCTTGCCGCGTTCCTTGCCTCCCATGAGCAGATGGGCGGCACTTATCGTGAAGCCCTCCAGGCCTTCGAGTCCTCCGGTGGGGATGCGTCCACGGGGGATATGTGGGCCGAGGGCGCCTCCCTGGGGCCGGACCAGTTGCTCACGGGGCTGGCTGAGGAGATCGCCGTGCGCACCCAGACCGCGAGCGATCGCACGGCGGCGGCCGCACTGCGCAGCCTGCAGATCAGTGTGGGTCTGATCGTGGTGACCCTTGTTCTCGCGTTCGGGGTGTTCCTGTGGTTCCTGCAGCGCTCGGTGCTTCGGCCAGCCTCGGCCCTGGTCACGGACTTGCGTACCTTGGCAGGGGGTGATTTCACGGCAGATATACAGATTTATGGCAATGATGAATTGGCCGAGATCGCCACCCGGGTGAAGGAAGTCCAGCAGCGCCTGGGAGCGGTGATCCGCGAGATCACCCGTGCCTCGGCGCAGATGCAGGACGCCGCCGCGCAACTCAGTGCCGTGTCGGAGCAGACGCGGCGCAGCATGAAGGCCCAGCAGGCGAGCAGCGGCGAGACCGCCGCCGCTATGGAAGAAATGAGTGCTACCACTCACGAGGTGGCGCGCAACACCTCCCAGGCCGCCGACCAGGCCGGCGAGGCCGATCAACAGACGCGGGACGGTGAACGTCTGGCCTCCACCGCCGCGGAATCCATCGAGCGGCTCTCCGAACAGCTCTCGCAGGCGGGCGCCGCCATGGAACGCCTGGAGAACGACAGCCAGCAGATGGCGGTGGTGCTGGAGGTGATCAACGGGGTGGCGGAGCAGACCAATCTGCTGGCGCTCAACGCCGCCATCGAGGCGGCGCGCGCCGGGGAGCAGGGCCGGGGTTTCGCCGTGGTCGCCGACGAGGTGCGCTCGCTGGCCCAGCGGACCCAGGAATCCACCCAGGAGATCAGCGCGATCATCGAGCGCTTGCAAGAGGCGGCCACCGAAACCAGCGGCGTGCTCAATACCAGCCGCGAAGGGGCCTCGGACGCGGTGGAGCAGGCCCGCGCCGCCGGCCAGGCCCTGGCCGGAATCGCCCGCGCCGTGATGGCGATCCGCGACATGAACACCCAGATAGCCAGCGCCGCCGAGCAGCAGAATGCCACCGCCGAGGAGATGAACCAGAACCTCAACCGGATCAGCAAGGCCGCGGACGAATCCGCCACCGGCGCCGATCAGACCTCCACGGCCGGCGAGCAGATCAACGGTCTGGCCCAGGAACTCGCCCAACAGGTAGCTGCTTTCAAGGTGCGTTGATGGGGCGTCGGTGCCTCCCCATTGTCCTCCTGTGGGAGCGGCCTGGGCCCTGAGCGGCCCGAACCGGACATGGATGGGTGGCGGCCCAGGCCGCCCAATCAGAAGGTGGCCCGCGAGCCGGCCACCTTCATTAATGGAAGCCTCATCCGGGCCTGTGACCCTCCAGCGCACGAAGCGCCGGCGGCCCCAGCGAACGCTCAGGGCCTCGCCCCGATACCGGCAGCGCCTGCCCTCCGCGCAGGCCCGTTCTCCGTCTTTCCCTGTTCCCGTTAAACCGCGATGCGCCAGGAAAACGGTTTTACCTGTAGTCGATCAGCCGTTCCCGCGGCATGTTCACGATGTTGGTCATGGCGGTGCCTTCCCCAATCGGCTCCGTCCGTCGATGGAGGTGGGTGGCAGTGACGCAAAAGATGCTGCATATTTAGTGACAGAGATCCTTAATATCGGTTTTTTGGTAACATATCGAGAGCGCATGGGCTTGGCGATGTTCGCAGGCGCTGCCCGTGACGTGAGGAGGGTTCCCGTGTGGAGCGGCGTGAGGTGACGATACTGGATACCGGTGAGCGCTACCCCTGCGCCGGCGGTCGGCACATTCTGGGTGCCATGGCCTCGCTGGGCCGCAAGGGCATCCCCTCGGGCTGCCACGGCGGGGGTTGCGGGGTGTGCAAGGTGCGCATCGTCTCCGGCGAGTGCAGCACCCTCGCCATGTGCCGCTCCCACGTGAGCGTGGACGAGCAGGCCCAGGGCTATGTGCTGGCCTGCCGCGCCTTTCCTCAAACCGATGTATCCCTGGAAGTGGTGGGCGGCATGCGCAAGGCGATGCTGAAGCATGGCGCCAACGCCAGCACTCAGCGGAAGAAATACGGTTTCGTTTAAGCATCCAGGATTTGTACACACCCGGTCCCACGAGGCTGGATCTAGAGCCAGGAGGAGAACGACAATGGGCGTTATGCGCATAGGTCACATCAATCTGCGTGTGCTGGACATGAAGGCGGCGCGGCATCATTACGAGAACGTGCTGGGGCTGCTGCCCACCGATGTGGACTCGGCCGGCAATGTGTACCTGAAGGGCTGGGACGAGTGGGACAAGTACTGTCTGGTTCTGACCGAGTCGGATCGTGCGGGCATGAACCACATGGCCTTCAAGGTGGAGAGCGAGGCGGATCTGGACGCGATCAAGGCGAAGCTGGAAGCGGCGAGCCATCCGGTGGAGGATTTGGCGGCGGGTGAGCTGCCCTTCTGCGGCCGCAGCCTGCGTTTTCACATCCCCAGCGGGCACCAGATGTACCTGTATGCCGAGAAGGAGTTCGTCGGCAAGTCGGTGGGCACGGAGAACCCGGAGCCCTGGCCGGATGGTCTGAAGGGGGCGGGGGCGCACTGGCTGGATCATTGCCTGCTGATGTGCGAGCTGGACCCGGAGCAGGGGGTCAACAAGGTCGAAGAGAACCACGTGTTCTTCCGCGACATCCTGGGTTTCCGTCTGACCGAGCAGCTGATGGTGGGCCCGGGGCACCAGGTGCGTGCGGCGGCGTTCATGACCTGCACCACCACGCCCCATGACATCGCCTTCGTGGGCGGGCCGGAGATGGGGCTGCACCATATCTCCTTCTACCTGGACGAGTGGGCGGACGTGCTGAAGGCGGCGGACGTGATGGGCAAGAACAAGGTGAAGATCGACGTCACCCCGCAGCGCCACGGCATTACCCGGGGTGCGACGATCTACTTCTTCGACCCCTCGGGCAACCGCAACGAGACCTTCGCGGGGCTCGGCTACGCGGCTTATCCCGACATGCCGGTGATCACCTGGACCGAGGACAACATCGGTTCGGCGATCTTCTACCACACCGGCGAGCTCAACGAGGCCTTCACCTCGGTGTACACCGAAGGCGTTTAACGGCCTTGGCATGGGGCGCGGGTTTCCGCGCCCCATGACTTCCGAATTGCACGGACCATGGCGGCAAAGGCCGCGTAGCCCGGGGGGAGCCGAAGGCGGGAACCCGGGGTCTCGTTTTGATCGGGGAATCCTCGATTCCACTGCGTTTCATCGCGGCTACGGGGGTCTTTGCGCCTGCGGGCCGTGTTTCCGTTTATTGGGGGGTAGCGCCATGGCCGTGGCGTCCGAGAACGCATCCCGCCTGATCGCGATTCTGGTCGCGCTGAGCGCCGGCATACTGCTGGCCGCCCAGGTGGGCAAACTGCCCAGTTCCCTGCCCGTCTTGCAATCCGACCTGGGCCTGAGCCTGGTGCAGGCGGGCTGGGTGTCCAGCGCCATCAATGCCGTGACCGCCCTGCTGGGCCTGGTCAGTGGCCTGCTGGCCGCGCGCCGCGGCACCCGCACCGCCCTGCTCGCGGGGCTCTTCATTGCCGTGCTCGGCGGCGCGTTGGGGGCGCTCAGCGTCAACGGCAGCCTGCTGCTGGGCAGTCGGGTGCTGGAAGGCGTGGGTTTCGTGCTGGTGGTGGTGGCCGCGCCCTCCATCATCGCCGCCTCCGCCACCCCCGCAGGGCGCGGTGGCTGGCTGGCGGTCTGGGGCTGCTACATGCCCCTGGGCGTGAGCGCCATGCTGCTGCTCAGTCCCGTGCTGATCGGCGCCGGTGGCTGGCGCCTGCTGTGGTGGGTCAACGTCGCCCTGCTGGGCGCCTTGCTGTTGCTCGCCCTGCTGCTGCGTGCCCACCTGCCCCAAGCCCGCGCCCCCGGCGGCCGGCCCCTGCGCGCCCAGCTGCGTCATGCCGTGCGGCTGCGCGGGCCCGTCCTCATGGGCCTGGCTTTCGGGGCCTACTCGGCCCAGTGGTTCATGATCATCACCTGGCTGCCGTCCTTCGGTGTCTCGCACATGGGCTTGGCGCTGCATCAGGCCGGCTGGCTCGCGGCATTGGCCACCTTCGCCAATGTGGTGGGCTGCCTGGCCGCCGCGCCGCTGTCGCGCCGCGGCGTGCCGCGCTGGGTGGTGGCCCTGGGCGTGCAGTTGCTCATGGGTCTGACCGGCCTGATTGTCTTCACGGCGGCCCTGGAACCGAGCCTGCGCCTGGTGATGGCGGTGCTGGGCTGCGGGCTGGGTGGTCTGCTGCCGGCGACCCTGTTCATCGGCGTGCCCCAGCTGGTGGAGCGCCGCGAGGACGTGGGCATGGGCAACGGCCTCATCACCCAGGGGGCGAACATCGGCATTCTGCTGGGCCCGCCGGCCATTGCCGCGGTGGTGGCCCATCTGGGCGGCTGGGACGCCGGCCGCTGGCTCTTCGTCGTGCTGGCCGCGCTGGGCGTGATGGTGGCGCTGGCCCTGCGCGCCCATGAACAGACTTTGAAGGCGGCCGCGCCCAGCGCGGCCTGACATCGACCCAGGGAGTAAGACCCATGAGCGAGAATCCGGAAATCGGCAAGCGCATTCGCACCGGTACCTTCGAGACCAACTACCATGACCAGGGCGAGGGCAGCCCGGTGATGCTCATCCACGGCTCCGGGCCCGGCGTGACGGCCTGGGCCAACTGGCGGCTGGTGATCCCGAAGCTCGCCGAGCACTTCCGGGTGGTGGCACCCGATATGGTGGGCTTCGGTTACACCGAACGCCCCGAAGGCTGGGACTACAATATGGACAGCTGGGTGCGCCATGCGCTGGATTTCATGGATGCCCTGGAACTGCCCCAGGTGGATCTGGTGGGCAATTCCTATGGCGGGGCGCTCGCCCTGGCGCTCACCGCGCGTCACCCGGAGCGGGTGCGGCGCTTGATCCTGATGGGCAGCGTGGGCGTGCCCTTCCAGATCACCCCCGAGCTGGACGCGGTCTGGGGCTATACCCCGTCCGTGGAGAACATGGGCGAGATGATGCGCACCTTCGCCTACGACACCAGCCTGCTCAGCGAGGAACTGGCGAGGATGCGTTACGAGGCGAGCATACGCCCGGGCGTGCAGGAGGCCTACGCGGCCATGTTCCCCGCGCCGCGCCAGCGCTGGGTGGATGCCATGGTCACCCCCGAGGAGCAGATCCGCGCCATCCGTCAGCACACCCTGATGGTGCATGGCCGGGATGATCGGGTGATACCGCTGGAGACCTCGCTGAAGCTGCATCAGCTGATCGAACGCTCCCAGCTGCACGTGTTCGGCCAGTGCGGTCACTGGACCCAGATCGAGCACAATGCCCGCTTCTGCAAGCTGGCCACGGATTTCTTCCTGGAGCGCGACGCCTGAGCGGAGCGGGGCCCATGATGCGCATTGCCATGATCGGCGCCGGCGGCATAGGCGCCTACTACGGTGCGAAGCTCCAGCGGGCCGGCCATGAGCTGCTGTTCATCGCCCGGGGCGCCCAGGCGCAGGCGCTGCGGGAGCGGGGCCTGCGGGTATCGCACCCGGAACTGGCGTTCGACGAGCCGGTGCGGGTCACCGATATGGCCGGGCTGTGCGCCGAGCACAGCCCGGTGGATTTCGACCTGCTGGTGCTGGCGGTCAAGGGCGGCGCCACCGCCGAGCTTGCCGAACAGTTGCGGCACTGGTTCGCCGAGCGCGGCCAGCGCACCGCGGTGCTCTCATTGCAGAACGGTGTGGATAACGAGCCCACCCTGGCCCGGGCGCTGGGGGCGGATTGTGTGCTGGGCGGGTTGGCCATCCGTATCGGCACCCATGTGGTCGAACCGGGGTGCATCGAGGCGGTGGGCCCGGGGCAGGTCACGCTCGGCCCCTGGCCCAATGTCCGCGCGGCGCAAGACGGGCCGGCCCGGCACTTGCTGCCGCGGCTGATCGGGCAATGGGGCGCCGCCGGCATACCCATGCAGGAAAGCGACGATATCCGCCGTGAGCTATGGCGCAAACTGGTGATCAACAACGGCGTGAATCCGCTCTCGGCCATCACCGGCTGGGACAGCCGGCGCATCACCCACGACGAACGCATCGGCCCGATGGTCAAGCGCCTGATGCAGGAAACCGCCGTGGCGGCCGGGGCCGATGGTGTGGTGCTGGACGAGGCGGACGTGGAAGAAATGTTCCGCGTGATCCACGATCTGGACCCCATCAAGACCAGCATGTTGGTGGACCGTGAGCATGGCCGGCCGCTGGAGCTGCAGGGCATCTGCGGCGCGGTGCTGGAGCGCTCGGCAAGCCTGGGCGTCTCGGCCACGGGCACGGAGCTGCTGATGGCCCTGCTGGAAAAAGGCATCTGGTCCGCCAACGCCCTGTAGGAGAGGCTCATGGCCGCGATTTCTCCACCGTCCACGAGGGAGAAGTCACTGCCATGAGCCGCTCCTGCAGGGCGTTGAGCCCCGCCCGTCAGGGATTCCCTGGTGGAATATCAGGAAGCCCAATATTTCATTGGCAGTTCTACCAGCCAGGGCCTATGTTTACCTCAAGTTTCTGATTTGCCGCCCCGGCGGCAATCCAACGCATGAGGTAGCAGCATGAGCGATCAGAACCAGGGCGAAGTCATCGCCGGCAAGGCCAAGCCCCGCGGGCGTTTCCCGCACTACAAGCGAGCCGGGGATTTCATCTTCGTCTCCGGCACCAGTTCTCGTCGCCCGGACAACACTTTCGAGGGCGTTGAAGTGGACGAGTTGGGCACCACCAGCCTCGACATTCGCGCGCAGACCATCGCCGTGCTGGAGAACATTCGTGCCATCCTGGAAGCGGCGGGCTCGTCCCTGGATGACGTGGTGGAAGTCTCCAGCTACCTGGTGAACATGAACGACTTCGGCGGTTACAACCAGGTCTACGGCGAGTACTTCGGCTATGACGGTCCGGCTCGGACCACTGTGGCGGTGCACCAGCTCCCCCATCCGCATCTGCTCATCGAGATCAAGGTCGTGGCCTACGCGCCCCAGTCGCGAGCCTGAGGGAGGGTTCATGCCGAGCATCAGCACTATGAAGGCCTTCAACTTCCAGCAATGGATTGAAGAGCACCGGGATATTCTCAAGCCGCCCGTGGGCAACGCCCAGATCTGGGAAGACGGCGAACTGATGGTCACCGTGGTCGGCGGTCCCAACGAGCGCCTCGATTACCACGACGACCCGGTGGAGGAGTTCTTCTACCAACTGGAAGGCGATATGTACCTGAACGTGATGGACGAGCCGGGCAAGCCGCCACGGCAAGTTCATATCCGCGAGGGCGAAATCTTCCTGCTCCCCGCCCATGTGCGCCATTCGCCTCAGCGACCCGTCCCGGGCAGCATCGGCCTGGTGGTGGAGCCCAAGCGGCCGCCGGGCGCGATGGACGGCTTCGAGTGGTTCTGCCAGGAATGCCACGCCCTGGTGCACCGGGCCGAGGTGGAGCTGCAGAGCATCGTTCGGGATCTGCCGCCGTTGTTCGAGAAGTTCCACAACGATGAAGCCCTGCGCACCTGCCCTGAGTGCGGCGCCATCCACCCCGGTAAGAAGTGAGGTCGAATCCCATGACTGAACGAGTGATAGACATGCATGCCCACTTCTACCCGCCGATCACGCGGGAAGAGTCGCGGCTGCTGGACGATGACGCCGGCCCCTGGCTGGATACCGGTGACGGCGAGCGCGGCGAAATCATGCTGGGCGAGCGCAAGTTCCGCCCGGTGCACCGCTCCCTGTGGGACCCGAAACGCCGGGTGGAGGAGATGGACGCCGCCGGCATCGATGTGCAGATCAACTGCGCCACGCCGGTGCTGTTCGGCTACAAGCGTCCGGCCGATCGAGCTGCCCGCTGGGCGAGCCTGATGAACGAGCGCGCCGCCGAGTACTGCGCCGCCGCTCCGGATCGCCTCAAGGCCCTCGCCCAGGTGCCGCTGCAGGACATCGACGCCTCCTGCCGCGAGCTGGAGCGGGCCAAGGCGCTGGGGCTGATCGGCGTGCAGATCGGCAACCACGTGGACGAAAAGAACCTGGACGACGAGGGCCTGGTGAGCTTCCTCGCCCACTGCGCGAAGCTGGACATGCCCGTGTTCGTGCACCCCTGGGACATGCTCGGCCAGGAGCGCATGCCGCGCTACATGCTGCCCTGGCTGGTGGCCATGCCCGCGGAAACCCAGCTGTCCATGCTCTCGCTGATCCTCTCCGGCGCCTTCGAGCGGCTGCCGGAATCGCTGCGGATATGCTTCGCCCACGGCGGTGGCAGCTTTGCCTATCTGCTGGGCCGGGTGGACAACGCCTGGCGGCATCGAGACATCGTTCGCGAGCACTGCCCCGAATTGCCCTCCAGCTACGCACGGCGCATGTACACCGATTCCGCCGTGTTCGACCCCAACGCCCTGGAACTGCTGGTGAAGGTCATGGGCGAGGACCGGGTGATGTTCGGCACCGACCAGCCCTTCCCCCTGGGCGAGCAGGAGCCGGGCAAGCTCGTGCGCGAGAGCGAGGCGCTGAGCGCCGCGCAGAAGCAGAAAATCATGAGTCGCAACGCCGAGGCTTTCTTCGGCCTGGCCTGAAACAAACCCATCGACAACAAAGACGAGACTGATCTGGAGGAGATCCCATGAACCTGCGCAAACTGCTGCCGACCCTCGGCAAACTGCTGGCCACCGCGGTCTGTGCCGCGGCGGTGTCCCTGCCGGCGGCCGCCGCCGACTACACCATGAAGATCGGCATCATCGCCCAGAATGATCCGCTGCATGCCTACATCAAGCTGTTCAAGGAGCGTATCGAGGCCGCCAGCGATGGACGCATCGAGGCGAAGCTCTACCCCGGCGCCCAGCTGGGCGGTGAGTCCGCCCTGGCCGAGGGCGTGCAGCTGGGCACCATCGAGATGGTGGCCATCCCCGCCGTGTACCTGAAGGGCGTTGACCCGCGCTTCCAGGTGGCCGATGCCATGGGCCTGTTCGAGGATCTGGACCACGCCTACGAGGTGCTGCAGAACCCCGAGTTCCGCGACCCCTTCCTGAACGTGGCCAACGACAACGGTATGCGGGGCGTGTCCCTGTGGGTGTATGACACCACCGCCTTCGCCACCCAGGAGCCCTTCCAGGATCTGGACCAGCTGCGTGGCCTGAAACTGCGGGTGCTGGCCTCCGACCTGGAGCGGCAGTTGATGGAAGACCTGGGTGCCAGCGGCGTGCCCATGCCCTTCGTCGAGGTGGTGCCGGCCCTGCAGCGCGGCACCATTGACGGGGTGCGCACCTCGCCCATCATCATGACCGCCTTCCGGGTGCCCACGGTGGCCAAGTACCTGACCATCACCAACGATGCGCCCATCGCCATTGGTGGTTTCGTCTCCCAGCGCTTCTACGACCGCCTGCCGGAAGACCTGCAACAGGTGGTGGACACCGTCGGTCGCGAGGTGGAGCTGGAGATGCGCGGCAAGGTGCTGGGCATTCGCGAGATGATGATCGGCCGCTGGCAGGAAATGGGTGGAGAGGTCGCGACCCTGCCCCAGGATCAGCAGGAAAAACTGATGCGGCTCAACCGCGAGGCCAGTGAGAAGCACATCGGTAGCAGTGAGGCCATGCAGCCGCTGTACGAGACCCTCAAGGAACTCGCTGCCGAGTAATTCCCGCGGCCGACCGTGTTGCCCCGTCGCGTGTTCGCGTGGCGGGGCAATACCTGTATGAGGCAAGCCGATGTCGACTTCGCGCCTGCTGCGCTCCATGGAGCGCTGGTTCACCGGGCTGATCAACGCCCTGCTGGCCGTGCTGGCCTTCGTGGCCATTGCCATCAACGTCGCCAATGCCGTGGGCCGAAGCTTCTTCGGCTCGGCATTGCCCTGGGCCGAGGAGACGCTGGCCTACGGGATGATCTGGGCGGTCTTTCTGGGGGCGGCGGTGCTGATGCTCCGCGATGAGCACATCCGCATCGATCTGGCCGCCACCCTGCTGCCGGAGCGGCTGGCGCGGGGGCTGCGGGCGCTGCTGCTGGTCGCCGGCGGGGTGATCTGCGGCTACGTCGCGCTGCAGTCCTGGGAGGTGGTGGATTCCGCCTTGCGCAGCGGCCGACGCAGCGTGGTAGTGGGCATGCCCATGAGTCTCGCCCACGGCGCGGTGTTGGTCGGTTTCATTCTGATGGCGGTGCTGGCGGTGCTGCGCGGGGGGCTGGACCTCTGGCGCGTGCTGCGGAACACCGGGGCGGTGGAGTAGCGTCATGGCCTGGTTTCTGCTTTTCATTCCCCTGGTACTGGTGCTGCTGGGCCTGCCGGTGTTCGTCGGGCTGCTGGCCGCCGCCGCCGTGGGTATCGTGGTCATCATGGATGTCCCCGGCATGGCGGTGCATCAGTACCTGTTCGCCAGCCTGGACAAGAGCGCGCTCTTGGCCATTCCCTTCTTCCTTTTCGCCGGCGAGCTCATGGCCCGCGGCACCCAGGCCCACAAGCTGATGGACTGGGCCGGTGCGGGCATGGGGCGCCTGCCGGGCAGCACCGGCGTGGCGACGGTCGGTGCCTCCACCTTCTTCGGTGCCATATCCGGTTCCAGCGTGGCCACCGTGGGCGCCATCGGGCGCATCTCCCACGGGCGCATGCTCGAGGAAGGCTACGATACGCCCTTCGCCCAGGCGCTGATCGCCTCGTCCGCGGCCATCGCTTCGGTGATACCGCCGTCCATCGCCATGATCCTCTACGGCATCGCCGCCGAGGAGTCGGCGGCGGAACTGTTCATCGCCGGGATCATTCCGGGTTTCGTGCTGGCGCTGTGCCTGGCCTTGTACATCGCCTGGCGGGCCGGCCGCCGCACCGCGGGCGAAGCCTTCAGCCTGCGCCGGTTGCTGCGGGCCACTCGGCGGGCGTGGCTGGCGCTGGGCATGCCGGTGGTGGTGCTGGGCGGGATCTATCTGGGCATCCTCTCGCCCACCGAAGCCGCGGGCGCGGCCTGTGCCTACGCCATTCTGGTGACCCTGTTCGCGGAGCCGAGCCTGCGGCTGGCGGACCTGTGGCAATCCGCCGTGCGCGCCATGCACCTGACCGCCCAGACCCTTGTGATCGTCGCCGCCAGCGGGGTGTTCGCCTGGATGCTCACGGTCAACGGCATTCCCCAGGCGCTGGCCGGCTGGCTGACCGAGCTGCCGGTGCCTGGCTGGGTGCTGCTCATCGCCATCAACCTGCTGCTGCTGGTGGTGGGCTGCTTCATGGACACGGCCTCGGCCATCCTGGTGATGACCCCCTTGCTGCTGCCCATCGCCGTGGCGCTGGGCGTGGACCCGGTGCACTTCGGGATCATCATGACCCTGAACCTGTCCATAGGGATGTTCACGCCGCCCATCGGCCTGAACATCTTCATCGTCCAGGGCCTGTTCCGCGGGAACCTACCGGCCCTGTACCGGGCCCTGTTGCCCTTCATCGCGGTCAGCCTGGTGGCCCTGCTGCTGGTGACCTTCATCCCCTCGCTGTCCCTGTGGCTGGTGGGGCGTTGAGCGAAGCTTGGCTGGAGAGCGTTTATGAATGAGCGGAATGCCGGCGCGGCCCTCGCACCGCTGAGCCTGGGCGCCGCGCAGCTGCGTCAGCTGGTGGATATCCCCTGCGAGCGTTTCGGCCTGCACGACATCTTCCCCGATGCCGCGCCCGAGGACCTGGCGGCGGTGGCGCGGCGCATCGGCGAGCGCCACGTGGACCTGGAGCAGGGCGCGCTGTGTCTGAGCTTCTACTCCACCGTCGCGCGCATCGCGGGCAAGACCGTCGTGATCGACACCTGCTGTGGCAACGACAAGGAGCGCCCGGCCCGCCCCGGTTGGCATCGCCGCCAGGGCGACTATCTGGAGCAGCTCGCCGCCCAAGGGGTGCGTCCGGAGGACGTGGATCTGGTGATGTGCACCCATCTGCATGCGGACCACGTGGGCTGGAATACCCGGCTGGAGAATGGCCGCTGGGTGCCTACCTTCCCCAATGCACGTTATGTGTTCGCCAAACGGGAGTACGACTACTGGCTGGACGAGCACCGGGCTGCCGGGCCGGAGGGGAATATCCTCTACGGCTCCTTCCGTGACAGCGTGCTGCCGGTAATCGATTCAGGGCAGGCGGAGCTGGTGGCCGATGGCCATTCACCGCTGGCCGGTGTGCACCTGGAGATCGCGCCAGGGCACACGCCGGGGGCGGCGCTCATCCATCTGGAGAGCGAAGGCGCTCGGGCGGTGGTCTGCGGCGATCTGCTCCACCATCCCCTGCAGCTGCTGCGCCCGGAAGTCTCGACCCGGTTCTGTGTGGACCCGGAAGGCGCCCGGCGTACTCGCCAGCGCGTGCTCGCGGAGCTTGCCGGTACCGAGACCTGGGTGGTGCCGGGGCATTTCCTGCCGCCGTCCATCGGGCGTATCGAACGTGACGGTGACGCCTACGCCTTTCTAGCCGCCCAGTAGGCCAGCCAGCAGCGGCAGCAGAAAGGCTGTCAACACCCCGGCAAGCCCCATGCCCAGGCCGGCGAAGGCGCCCGCCAGGGTGCTGATGCCCAGCGCCTGGGCGGTGCCGAAGCCGTGGGCCGCCACCCCCAGGGCCAGCCCCCGGGCGCGCTCGTCGCGGATGCGCAGCCAACGGAACAGCGGCCCCGCGACCAGCGCGCCGAAAATACCCGTGATCAACACCATGCCCGCGGTCAGCGACGGCAGCCCACCCAGCTTCTCGGCGATGCCCATGGCGATGGGGGAGGTGACCGATTTCGGTGCCAGCGAGAGCAGGGTCTGGGGGCTCGCGCGCAGCAGTGCGGCAATGCCCACGGCGCTGGCGGCGGCCGCGCTCACCCCCGCCAGGCAGGCGGCGAGCAGCGGCCAGAGCAGCGGGCCGATCTGGTGGCGGTTGTCGTAGAGCGGTACGGCGATGGCCACCGTGGCGGGGCCGAGCAGAAAGTGAATGAACTGGGCGCCGTCGAAGTAGGTATCGTAGTCGGTACCGGTAAGCGAGAGTACGCCGATCAGCACCGCCATGGACAGCAGCACCGGGTGCAGCAGGGGAAAGCCCCGCCCCAGGCGCTGCAGCCAGCCCGCGGCGAGAAAGACCGCCACTGTGAGGGTGAGCCACAGCAGTGGCTGGGCGGCCAGATACACCCAGATGCGGCCAAGCTCATTGCTCATGGCGCGCTCCGCGGGTGAGCCACGACAGCACAGCCGCCGTCACCAGCAGGGCGAGCACGGTGCTGCCGATGATGGCCGCGGCAATGGCCCAGCCATCCGCCGCCAGGCGGCTGCCGTGCACCACCAGGCCCACTCCGGCCGGCACGAACAGCAGCGGCAGGTAGCGTAGCAGGTTCTCGGCCACCACGCGCACCCCCGCCGGCACGCGGCCATGGAGCAGCAGCGCGATCAGCAGAATCACCATACCCAGTACCGGCCCGGGCACCGGGAGCTGCAGCAGCTGGGAGAGCAGCTCACCGGCGAGCTGGCAGGCGAGAATGAGGGTCAGACCGAGCAGCATGGCCCGTCTCCGCCACCCAAGGGCTGCGTGCTATTCACCCTGGCGGCCTCGCTCCCGTGCCACCGCCGCCAGCGCCTCGCTCAGGGCGCGTACCGCCGGTGCGCTGTCGCGCCCTTCGGCGCGGCTCACCCCGACCTCGCCAAAGGGCTCCGTGAAGCGCACCGGCAGCCGGCTGAGCTCGCCGCGGGCAGCGTAGTGTTCCGCCACCGCCCGAGGCAGCACCCCCACCGCATCGCTGCCCCGCAGCAGGCTCAGATTGGTGAGTATGGACAGGGATTCGATCACCCGGCGCGGCAGCCCCAGGCCCGCTTCGCGGAACATGCGCTCCAGCGCCTCGTGCACCGGGGACTGGCTGATGGGGAGTATCCAGGGGTAGTCGGCCAGCGCGGCAAGGCCCAGCGACGCGCTGGTGCTGGCCGGATGCCCGGGGCGGGCGACAGCCTCCAGCGCCTCGGTATAAAGCGGCTGATGGCGCACGCCGGCGTAGACTTTCTGCGGGATGCGCCCCACCACCAGATCCAGCTCCCCGGTGACCAGACCGGGTATGAGCTGGTCGTTGGTGCCCTCACGCAGGGTAATGCGGATATCGGGGGCGTGGCGCTGCAGCCGAAGGATGGCGCTGGGCAGCAGCCAGGCCGCGGCCGAGATGGATGTGCCCACCACCACATGGCCGCCGGTCGCGCCCTTCAGTGCGTTGATGTCATCGCCCAGCCGGCGCAGCTGGGAGAGGATGGATTTGACGCGGCGGCGCAGCGCTTCCCCGAAGACGGTGGGTTTGACGCCCCGGTTGCTGCGCTCCAGCAAGGGGGCGCCCAGGGTCCGCTCCAGATTGTGGATGGTCTTGCTGATGGCCGGCTGGGTGAGGTTCAGCACCTCCGCCGCCTCCACCAGCGAGCTGGTGTCCAGCACCGTGTCCAGCACCACCAATTGGCGCAGCTTCAGGTGGCGGCGCAACAGCTCCTCGTCCAGTTCCCGCGGGGCCTCCCCCTCGCCCCCCGCCGGCCGGTCCGTTGCGTCCAAGTCAGTCTTCCGCGGTGCTGCGCGTCCGGCGTGGCTTGCGCTTGGCGCCTTCCTGATCGCGCAGGATCTCCACCACCGTGCTCTCGGTGCGGCCGATGTGAGCCATCAGCACTTCGGTGGCGCGCTCCTCGTCGCGGTTGATCGCCGCATCGCGCAGGGCCTCGTGCTCTTCGGCCACATGGCGGTGGGAGCTGTTGTGAATGCTCAGGTAGCGGTAACGGCGGTGCTGATCGTGGAGGATGCCGCGCAGGCGCTGCATCCAGCGTGAATCGCAGCCCGCCACCAGCGCCTGATGAAAGGCCTGGTTGCGCTTTTCCCACTCGCCGAAATCGGCGCTGGGGTCGCCCTCCCGTTCCAGCTTGCTCAGCTGATGGAAGCTCGCCACCACATTGGCCTCCCAAGCGTCATCGCCTTTGCGCAGGCTCTGGCGTAGCGCTTCGGCCTCGATCATGGCCCGGGTGCGGGTCACGTCGTGCAGATCTTCCAGCGAGATGGGGGGTACGCGAAAGCCCCGCTGGCCGATAGCCACCACCAGGCCCTCGCCCACCAGTCGGTGGAGGGCCTCGCGGATGGGGCTGGCGCCAATCTCGTAACTATCGGAGAGCTGGCGCACGGCCAGCCGAGTGCCCGGAGCCAAGCGCCCGTGCACGATGTCGTTCTTCAAACGTCGATAGGCCTGATCTGACAGGGTGCCCTGCAGTTCCGGCACTTCTTTTTCATTTCTGGCCACGGTGCCTCCGTCAGTCTCGCCCGCGCAGTATAACAACATAAAGTGTCGAGCATCTTTCGAGTGTTGACAGCGAGATCCTAAGTGTACACTATTGGCGAAAATATCGAGATTTTGAAGTTTGCTCGTCAGGATATACGCTTCAA
The DNA here is from genome assembly GCF_009295635.1 of Alkalilimnicola sp. S0819. Classification (NCBI taxonomy): domain Bacteria; kingdom Pseudomonadati; phylum Pseudomonadota; class Gammaproteobacteria; order Chromatiales; family Ectothiorhodospiraceae; genus Alkalilimnicola; species Alkalilimnicola sp. S0819. The sequence goes on from NZ_WHIW01000010.1 coordinate 23,302, forward strand.
TAAACGGTCTCGGGAGGAGTCCAGTATGCAGATTACCGTGTCCGCAAGCGGCTTGGATTGGCGCGCCGCCCAGCAGGCAGTGGGTGCCGCGCTGCGCGAAGCCGAGAAGCTCGGCGTGCGCATGAACGTGGCCGTGGTGGACCGTGCCGGCACGCCCATGGCCTTCGGGCGCATGCATGGTGCGCCGCTGCACTCCATCGGCATCGCCGAGGACAAGGCGTACACGGCGGCAAGCTTCGGCTTTTCCACCGCGGACTGGGATCGGGTCGTGGCGGGCAACGAGAACCTCAAGGCGGGGCTGGGTAGCCGGCCGCGCCTGGTGATGTTCGGTGGTGGGCTGCCGCTGATCGTCGATGGTGAGTGCGTGGGCGGCATCGGCTGCTCGGGCGGTTCGGAGGAACAGGATCAATTGTGCGCCCGGGCGGGGCTTGCCGCGCTGGGGCTGTAAAGACAGCACTGAGGAGTGAATCCCATGAAAGAAGTGAAGCATTTCATCAACGGTGAATATGTCGGCTCCAAGAGCGGCAAGCAGTTCGACAACGTCAACCCGGCCAATGGCCAGGTGTTCGGCAAGGTGCACGAAGCCGGTCGGGACGAGGTGAACGCCGCCGTCGCCGCCGCCCGCGAAGCGCTGCACGGCGAGTGGGGCCGCATGTCCGTGGAGAAGCGCCTGTCGCTGGTGAAGAAGGTCGCCGAGCGCATCAATGAGCGTTTTGACGAGTTCCTGGAAGCCGAGTGCCTGGATACCGGCAAGCCCGCCTCTCTCGCCTCCCATGTGGACATCCCCCGCGGTGCGGCCAACTTCGGCTTCTTTGCCGATCACGTGAAGAATTTTCCCACCGAGAGCTTCTTCACCGACACGCCGGACGGCGCCGGTGCGGTCAACTACGGCGTGCGCAAGCCCCGCGGCGTGCTCGCCGTGATCGCCCCCTGGAACCTGCCGCTGCTGCTGATGACCTGGAAGGTCGGGCCGGCGCTGGCCTGCGGCAACACGGTGGTGGTCAAGCCCTCCGAGATCACGCCCACCACCGCCGCGCTGCTGGGTGAGGTGATGAACGAAGTGGGCATTCCCAAGGGCGTCTACAACGTGGTGCATGGTTTCGGTCCGGATTCCGCCGGCGCCTATCTCACCGAGCATCCGGACGTGGACGGCATCACCTTCACCGGCGAGAGCCGCACGGGGGAGGTGATCATGCGTGCCGCCGCCAAGGGCGTGCGCCCCGTGTCCCTGGAGCTGGGTGGCAAGAACCCGTCCCTGGTGTTCAACGATGCGGATATGGACGCGGCCATCGACGGCCACCTGCGCTCGATCTTCATCAACTGCGGCCAGGTCTGCTTCAACACCGAGCGCGTTTACGTGCAGCGTGACATCCACGACGAGTTCGTCGCCCGCCTGAAAGCGGCCGTGGAACAGTTCAGGCCCGGTGCCTGGAATGACGACAGCTGCAACCTGGGCCCGCTGGTGAGCGAGGAACACCAGCAGAAGGTGCTGTCCTACTTCAAGAAGGCCGAGGAGGCGGGCGCCACGGTGGTCACCGGCGGCGGTGTGCCCGAGATGCCCGAAGAGCTCCAGGGCGGTTTCTGGGTGCAGCCGACGATCTGGACCGGTCTGAAGGAAACCGATGCCCCCGCCTGCGAAGAGGTGTTCGGCCCCTGCGTGCACATCGCCCCCTTCGACACGGAAGAGGAAGCGGTGGCGCTGGCCAACAACACCCGCTATGGCCTGGGTGCCTCGGTGTGGACCAGGGACGTCTCGCGTGCCCACCGCATGGGCCAGGTGCTGGATGTGGGTATGCTGTGGGTGAACAGCTGGTTCCTGCGGGATCTGCGCACCTCCTTCGGCGGTAACGGCGCCTCAGGCGTTGGTCGCGAAGGCGGCGTGCACGGCCTGGAGTTCTACAGCGAACTGCGCAACGTCTGCATCAAGCTCTAAGGAAGGCACATGGACAAGCAGAAGATCCAACACTACGGCGATGAACTGTTCGAGGCGCTGCGCGGCCGCAAGGCCGTGGCGCCCATCACCGAGCGGGAGTCCGATTTCAGCATCGAAGACGCTTACCACATCTCCACCCGGCTGCTGGAGCGCCGGGTGGCCGAGGGCGAGCGTGTCATCGGCAAGAAGATCGGCGTGACCAGCAAGGCGGTTCAGCGCATGCTCAATGTGCACCAGCCGGACTTCGGTTATCTGACCGATCGCATGCTGCATGCCAACGGCGATGCGCTGCCGGCCTCCACCGAGATGATCGCGCCACGGGCCGAAGGCGAGATCGCCTTCATCCTCAAGCGTGACCTGATTGGCCCGGGCGTCACCAACGCCCAGGTGCTGGCCGCCACCGAGTGCGTGATGCCCTGTTTCGAGATCGTCGATTCCCGTATCAAGGACTGGAAGATCAAGATCGAGGACACGATCGCCGACAACGCATCCTGTGGCGTGTTCGTGCTGGGCGACACGGCGCTCACCCCGCGTCAGTTCGACCTGGTCAGCTGCGGCATGGTGATGCAGAAGAACGGTGAGGTTGTCGCCACCGGTGCCGGCGCCGCGGCCCTGGGCTCGCCGGTGAACTGTGTCACCTGGCTGGCCAACACCCTGGGTGAATTCGGCATTCCGCTGAAAGCCGGCGAGATCATTCTCTCCGGCTCCTTGGTGCCGCTGCTGCCGGTGGCCCCCGGCGACCACGTGCACGTGAGTATCGGCGGCCTGGGTACCGCCTCGGTGCGTTTTGCCTAAACTGACAGCAAACGTAAGCCCCAAAGGGATACGGAGGATTCAACGATGGCCAAGAAGCTGAAAGCCGCCATCATCGGTTCGGGCAATATCGGCACCGATCTGATGATCAAGATTCTGCGCCACGGCGAGTACCTGGAGATGGGCGTGATGGTCGGCATCGACCCCGCCTCCGACGGCCTTGCCCGCGCCAGCCGCATGGGTGTCGCCACCACCGCCGAGGGCGTGGATGGTCTGATCAAGATGCCCGAATTCAAGGATATCGACGTGGTCTTCGACGCCACCTCGGCCAAGGCGCACCTGGTCAACGACAAGGCGCTGCGCGAAGCCAAGCCGGGTATCAAGATCGTCGACCTGACCCCGGCGGCCATCGGCCCCTACTGCGTGCCGGTGGTGAACCTGGATGAGCACCTGGATCAGCCCAATGTGAACATGGTCACCTGCGGTGGCCAGGCCACCATCCCCATGGTCGCCGCGGTCTCCCGGGTCGCCAAGGTGCACTACGCCGAGATCGTCGCCTCGATCTCCAGCAAGTCCGCCGGCCCCGGCACCCGCGCCAACATCGACGAGTTCACCGAGACCACCTCCAAGGCCTTGGAAGTGGTGGGTGGCGCGACCAAGGGCAAGGCGATCATCATCCTCAACCCCGCCGAGCCGCCGCTGCTGATGCGCGACACCATCTACACCCTGTCCGACCCGGCCGATCAGGACAAGATCGCCGCCTCGGTGGCCGAGATGGTGGAGGCCGTCAACAAGTACGTGCCGGGCTATCGCCTGAAGCAGGACGTGCAGTTCGAGCTGTTCGACGACAACTCGCCGCTGAACGTGCCGGGTGTGGGCAAGATGGCCGGTCTGAAGACCACCATCTTCCTGGAGGTGGAAGGTGCGGCCCATTATCTGCCGTCTTACGCCGGCAACCTCGACATCATGACGTCGGCCGCGCTGGGCACCGGCGAGATGCTGGCCAAGCAGCTGGTCGCCGAAGCGGCCTAAGGAGGGCGAGAGATGTCCAAGAAGCTTTATATCTCCGATGTGACCCTGCGCGACGGCTCCCACGCGGTCCGTCACCAGTACAGCGTCGAGAACGTCAAACAGATCGCCGCCGCCCTGGACAAGGCCAAGGTGGATTCCATCGAAGTCGCCCACGGCGACGGCCTGCAGGGCAGCTCCTTCAACTACGGCTTCGGCGCCCACACCGATCTGGAATGGATCGAAGCGGTGGCCGAGACCGTGCAGCACGCCAAGGTCGCCACCCTGCTGCTGCCGGGCATCGGCACGGTGCAGGACCTGCGCGCCGCCTATGACGCCGGCGCCCGTGTGGTACGCGTCGCCACCCACTGCACCGAGGCCGATGTGTCCAGGCAGCACATCGAGTATGCCCGGGAACTGGGCATGGACACCCTGGGCTTTCTGATGATGAGCCACATGCAGACCCCCCAGGGGCTCGCGGAGCAGGCCAAGCTCATGGAGAGCTACGGGGCCACCGGCGTGTACGTGGTGGACTCCGGCGGCGCGCTGAACATGAACGATGTGCGGGATCGCTTCCGCGCGTTCAAGGACGTGCTCAAGCCCGAGACCGAGACCGGCATTCACGCCCATCACAACCTCTCCCTGGGTGTGGCCAACTCCATCGTCGCGGTGGAAGAGGGCTGTGACCGGGTGGATGCGAGCCTGGCCGGCATGGGCGCGGGCGCGGGCAACGCGCCGCTGGAAGTGTTCATCGCCGCCGCCGAGCGCATGGGCTGGAACCACGGCACCGATCTCTACACCCTGATGGACGCCGCCGACGACCTGGTGCGCCCGCTGCAGGACCGCCCGGTGCGGGTGGACCGGGAGACCCTGGCGCTGGGTTACGCCGGCGTGTACAGCTCCTTCCTGCGTCACGCCGAAGCCGCCGCCGAACGCTACGGCCTGAAGACCGTGGACATCCTGGTGGAGCTTGGCAAGCGCCGCATGGTGGGTGGCCAGGAAGACATGATCGTCGACGTCGCCCTGGACATGCTCAAGGGCGAACAGAAGGCGGCCAAGGTCGCCGGCTGAACTCTTTAACGTGGTTTAACCGCCGGGACACGCAGGGAAAGCGAAAGGCATCTGGATCATCCTGATGCCTTTCTCTGCGGGACTCTGCGTCTCTGCGGTCAAGTCTTTCAGTATTTACAATCGGAGAGCCCCATGAGCCTCACCAAGGAACAGATCAACGAACTGGCCGAGCACCTCGAGAACGCCGAGCTGCAGGCCCACGACGTCAAGAAAATCACCGACAAGTACCCGGACATGACCATGGCCGAGGCCTACGAGGTGCAGTGGGAGATTCGCCGCCGCAAGGAAGCCCGGGGCAACCGCATCGTCGGCATGAAGATGGGCCTGACGTCTCGGGCCAAGATGGAGCAGATGGGCGTGGACACGCCGGTCTACGGCTTCCTGGCCGACTATTTCGAGCAGCCGGAAGCCGGCACCATCGACATCAGCAAGCTGATTCACCCCAAGGTCGAGGCCGAGATTGCCTTCGTCACCAAGGCGCCGCTGAAGGGGCCGGGCTGCAGCGTTGGTGCCGTGCTGGCCGCCACCGATTTCGTCATGCCGGCGGTGGAGATCATCGACTCCCGCTATGAGAACTTCCGCTTCGACCTGATCAGTGTGGTGGCCGACAACGCCTCCTCCTCGCGCTACGTCACCGGCAGCCGGATCGCCGACCCGCGGGATGTGGACCTGGCCAATATCGGCGTGGTGATGGAGAAGAACGGTGAAGTGGTGGAGGTGGGCGCCGGTGCCGCCGTGCTCGGCCACCCCGCCACCGCCGTCGCCATGCTGGCGAACATGCTGGGCGAGCGCGGTGAAGAGATCCCCGCCGGCAGCGTGATTCTCTCCGGGGCGATCACCGCTGCGGTGCTGGTGGAAGCGGGCGACAACGTCACCCTGCGCGCCCAGGGCCTGGGTAGTCTGTCCTTCCGCTTCGCCTGAGGAGGTCATCGCAATGCCCATTGCCAATATCCAGATCCTGGAAGGCCGCACGGAAGCGCAAAAGGCCGAGCTCATCGAGAAGGTCACCCAGGCGATCAGTGAGGTCACCGGTACCCCGGAAGAGCGGGTGCGGGTGCTGATCCAGGACGTGCCCAAGATCAACTGGGGCATAGGCGGCAAGAGCGCCAAGGCCATGGGCCGATAGCGTTGTCCACATCGAACGGGGTGCCCATGGGCGCCCCGTTTTCATAACAAGGGCAGGCCGGTGCCCGCCGGCACTACCTGGCAAGCGATTCTGGAGGAGTCATGGTCGAGCCCGTCGACGTCCAACTGTTTTTCAATTTCCGCAGCCCCTACTGCTACCTGGCGAGCAAGCGGATGTGGGGCGTTTTCGATAACTTTCACGTCAATCTGGTCTGGCGCCCCCTGGGCGGCTGGAGCGGGCGCTCCGCCCCGGAGCGCGCGGTGAAGAAGATGCCCATCGCCCGCCAGGATGTGGCCCGCTGGGCGCGCCGCCTGGGCGTGCCGCTGACCCCGCCGCCCAAGACCACCGACCCCACCCGCGCCGGAGCGGCATCCCTGCTGGCCGAGGAACAAGGTCTGCTGCGGGAATTCATCATCGAGACCATGCGCGCCGAGTGGGCCGAGGGCCGGGACATTGGCGACGCCGAGGTGATGATGGACGTGGCCGACCGGGTGGGGCTGGAGCGGAGCGCCGTGGCCGCCGCCATGGACGACCCCCAGCGTCAGGCGGTGCTGGAGCGCAACTGGAACGAGGCCCAGGAGCGCGGCGCGTTGGGCGTGCCCAGCTTCGTCATCGGCGAGGAGATCTTCTGGGGGCAGGACCGGATCGACTTCGTCGAGGATCATCTGCGGGAACTGCGTCTGGTAAGGCTATGAGTGAAACACTGCGCATGATCGACAAGCCCGAGTGTCCCTTCTGCTGGCGCGTGCGCATGGCCGCCGCGCTGCAGGGGCGCAAGGTGGCGCATCTGAACCGGGAAGACCCGGTGGTGCTGGCCGAGTGGGAGCGGCTCTCGCCCAACCGCACCGTACCGGTGCTGATCGACGGGGACTTCGTCCTCACCGAGTCCATGCCCATGCTGGAGTACCTGGCGGAGACCGGCACGGCTCTGCTGCCGGACGCGCCCCGAGCCCGGGCGGAGGCGCGGAACCTGGTCTATTACGCCGACAACCCCCTGGGCAAGGCCACGAAGACGTTCGTCTTCGAGAAGCGGGACAAGCCCGAATCCGAGTGGGATCAGGCGCTTATCGACGCCGGCGTGGCGGCGTACCACGCCGCGCTACCGGCGTTGGAGCAGCGCCTGGGCGCGCAGGAGTACTTCAGCGGCAAGGCACCGGGCCTGGCCGATTGCGCGCTCTGGCCGCGCTTTGCCCTGGCCGAGCTCTACGGCGAGCCGATTCCGCGCGAGTACAAGCAGTTGCGGGCCTGGTACGTACGCCTGGCCAGTCGCAACGACGTGCTGTCGGCGGCGCCGGAGAAGTTTCGGGCGCTATATGCCGCCTGAGTTGCCCTAGGGGCGGAACCGCAGGGACGCGGAGGGCGCAGAGTCTCGTAGAGTTAAGACCAGGGAAAGTTAACCACAGAGACACAGAGATCATGAAGGGGTGTACACAAGCGCCTTTCGCTGTGTATCGGTCTCTGTGTTCTCTGCGCCTCTGCGGTTGCTGTGTCTTTGCCGGTCAACCCGCTCCATAACGAGCCTTGTACGCCCGCACCCGCGCCAGATCCCCATCCATGCGCCCGTGGGCGCGCAGGTAGTCGATCAGATCATCCAGGGCGGCGATGCTGACCACCGGCACGTCGTGCTCGCGCCGCACTTCCTGCACCGCCGAGCTCTCCCCCTGGCCGCGTTCCTGGCGGTCCAGGGCAATGGCCACTCCCGCCATCTCGGCGCCCTGGGCGCGGATGATCTGCACGGATTCCCGCACCGAGGTGCCGGCGGAAATCACGTCATCCACCACGAGTACCCGGCCTTTGAGCGGCGCGCCGATGAGCATGCCCCCCTCGCCGTGGTCCTTCGCTTCCTTGCGGTTGAAGCAGTAGGGGACGTCCCGGCCGTGATGGTCGGCCAGGGCGATGGCGAGGCTGGAGGCGAGCGCGATGCCCTTGTAGGCGGGGCCGTAGAGCATGTCGAAGGCCACCCCCGATTCGATCACCGCCCGGGCGTAGAAGCGGCCCAGCTCCGCCAGGCTGGCGCCGGTGTTGAACAGGCCCGCGTTGAAGAAATAGGGACTGATGCGGCCGGACTTGAGGGTGAATTCGCCAAAGCGAAGCACCTCGCGGGAGAGGGCGAAGTCGATGAAATCGTGGCGGTAATCGCTGGGCATGGTGTTCTCGTGTCAGCGGTTGTCGGTGATTGCGGGAAAGGGGGGATTGTCGCACGCAAAGGCCGAAAAGCGGCAAAGAGACGACCTCGGGAGGGCGCGGCAGGCCAGCCAGGGTGCGGTGCGCCCATCATGGCTTTGCCCGCCCGCCGGGGATCTTTTCTTTCTCCGTTGCGCCTTTGCGATCCGTGCGCGATAGGCCCCGGCGGTGGCCTATCCGGTGTTGCGCATCCCCGCGGCGATGCCGTTGATGCACACCTGCAGGGTCTTGCGCAGCTTCTCTTCCTGGCCGTGGCGTACCCGGTGCAGCAGCTCCACCTGCAGCAGGTTGAGCGGGTCCACGTACGGGTTGCGCACGTCCACCGAGCGGCGCACCACCGGTGAGGATTCCAGCGGGCGCTGGTGGCGGGTGACCCGCAGCACGCCACGCAGGGTCTGCTCGAAGCGTTCCCGCAACTCCACGCCCAGGGGTTTCAGCTCCTCGGGCACCAGCCGCTGGTCGTACTGGGCGGCCACCTTCGGGTCCCCCTTGGCCATGACCATTTCCACCATATCCATGAAGGCACGGAAGAAGGGCCATTGCTCGTACATGCGCTGCAGTTCGGCTTCGTGGCCGGCCTCCAGAGCCCGGGCCAACGCCTCGCCGGTGCCCAGCCAGGCGGGCAGCTGCAGGCGGGTCTGGGTCCAGGCGAAGATCCAGGGGATGGCCCGCAGGCTTTCCACTCCGGCGGTCTTGCGCCGCTTCGCAGGCCGGGAGCCTATGGCCAGGCCGGCGATCTCCTGCTCGGGGGTGGCGGCGCGGAAGTAGGGCACGAAGCCTTCCGTGTCGCGCACCACGCGGCGGTAGGTCTGCTTGCTGGTGTCGGCCAGCGCGTCCATGAGCTGGCGCCAGGCCTGCTCGGGTTCCGCCGGCGGCTGCAGGGTCGCCTCCAGCACCGAGGAGAGGTACAGCTCCAGGTTGCGCTGGGCGATGCCGGGCAGGCCGAATTTGGCCTGAATGACCTCGCCCTGCTCGGTCACCCGAAGGCTGCCCTGCACGGTGCCCGGGGGCTGGGAGAGCACGGCGGCATGGGTGGGGGCGCCGCCGCGGCCTACGGAGCCGCCGCGGCCGTGGAACAGGGTAAGGCGCACATTGTTGCGCCGGCAGGCGGCGAGCAGCTTCTCCTGGGTCTGGTACAGGGACCAGGCGGCGGTGAGGTGGCTCGCGTCCTTGCCGGAGTCCGAGTAGCCGATCATTACTTCCTGCTGGCCCTGGATGCGTTGGCGATACCAGTTCACGCTGAACAGCCGCTCCATGGACTGCTCGGCGCCTTCCAGATCGTCCAGGGTCTCGAACAGGGGAACCACCCGCAGGTGCTCCCGCACCCCGGCTTCCTTCTGCAGCAGCTCCACGGCGAGGATGTCCGAGGGCCGGGAGGCCATGGAGATGACGTAGGCGCCCAGGGACTCCGTCCCCAGCTCGGCCAGCACCGCGAAGGTGTCCAGGACTTCGCGGACCTCTTCGCTGCACTGGAAGTCGCGCGGAATCAGCGGGCGGGGGTTTTCCAGTTCGCGCACCAGGAAATCCTGGCGCTGCTCCTCCGGCCAATCCTCATAGCGACCGAGATTCAGCGCTTCGGTGATCGCGCTGATGGCCTCGGTGTGGCGGGTGGACTCCTGGCGAATGTCCACCCGGGTCAGCGTCAGGTCGAACACGGCGAGGCGGCGCAGCAGGTCCAACAGACGCCCGTCGGCCACCACGCCGGCACCACAGCGGTGCAGGGAGTGGTAGCAATCGAGCAGCGGCTTGCGCAGCTCCTCGGCGCGGAGGTATACCTCGCCCTGGGGCAGCTGGCGCCCTTGCAGGCGCGCCTCCACCCATTCGATGGTCAGGCGCAGGCGGGCGCGCACCCGCTTGAGCAACAGCCGGTAGGGCTCCCAGGCGCCGTCCACCTGCATTCGCAGGTCTTCATCGGCGCACTGCAGGGAGAGCTCCTGCACCAGCTGGTCCACTTCCTGTTCATACAGTGTGGCGGCTTCCCAGCGGCCCAGCAGGCAGACTTCCCGGGTGACCTTGGCGGTGACCCGGGGGTTGCCGTCCCGGTCCCCCCCCATCCAGGAGCCAAAGCGGATGGGGGCGACCTCCAGGGGCAGCCCCTTGCCGGTGTGCTTGCGCAGCAGCCGGTCGAGCCGGCGGCTGGTGCGGGGGACCGCCTCCCAAAGGGTGTTCTCTACCACCGCAATGCCCCAGCGGGCCTCGTCCACCGGGGTGGGGCGGCGGGTGCGGATCTCGTCGGTGTGCCAGGCGGCGGCGATCTCCCGGCGCAGGGCATCCTCGGTGTCCAGTTGCTCGTCCGGCGTGAGGTCGCTGCGATCCCGTTGATCCAGCAGCTCCGCGATGTGGTTGTGCTTGCGCAGGAGGGTGCGCCGGGAGACCTCGGTGGGGTGCGCGGTGAGCACCAGGCCGATGTTCAGCTCGCAGACCGCCTGGTGCAGCGCGTCGGGCTCGGTCTTCTCCAGCAGGCGGGGCAGGGCCTCGTCCAGGGAGCCGAGCAGGGCGCCGGCCTCCGGGTCCCGCTGCCAGGCGCGGGAGCGGCGCACCCGGTGGTGCTGCTCGGCGATATTGGCGAGATTGAGAAAGTGGGTGAAGGCCCGCACCACGGGCAGGATCATGGGGTCGTCCAGCGTGCTCAGGCGCTCGGCCAGCGCCCGTTCGGCCTCGGCCTGGCCGGCCCGGGCGTCCTTGGCCAACTGGCGGATGCTCTCCACGGCCTCGAACAGCTGCTCGCCGCCGTGCTCGCGCAGCAGTTCGCCGAGCATCTCGCCGAGCATGCGAATGTCCTCGCGCAGCGGGGCGTCGCGGTTATTGTCTGCCATAACAGCTTGTGTCCCTGTGTGGTTCTTTACCGATTATGGGGGGTTGACCGCGGAGACGCCGAGGGCGCGGCGTTACGCGGAGGAACGACATGGGGGAAGTTCACCACAGAGGCACAGGAACGTTTCGCTCTGCGTCGATCTCTGTGCCTTTGTGCTTCTAACCCCGCCTTTCTCCGCGTAACGTCGCGCCCTCGGCGCCTCTGCGGTTACCCCGCCCGCCCGCGGCTACTCCGGGAGCCCGAACTGTTCGACGCTGGCGAAGATATCCGTGTCGGAGATGATGCCGATGGGCTCGCCGGCGGCGTCCACCACGCAAACCCGGCGGATGTTGTGGTGGCTCATGCGATCGGCGCAGTCGTGCAGGCTCAGGTCCTCGGGCACGGAGATCAGGGGCTTGGTGGCCACCTCGGTCACCCGCACGCTGGCGGGCTGGCGGTGGGCCGAGACGATGCGCGAGAGCACGTCGCGCTGGGTCATGATGCCCCACTGGCCGTCCTCGCCGGGGCGGCTGATGATGCTGCTGATGCCCCGGTCGCGCATCAGGTGCATGGCGTCCTCCACCGTGGTGTTGGGCGGGACGGAGACGGGGTTGGGGTTCATCAGGTCCTTGACCGTGTGGGGCGTGCGCCCGGAGGCGATCATCTCTTCCAGCGGCGAGGAGACCCGGCGCAGTTCGCGCACCCGGCGGTCCTGGCGCACGGCTTCCTCGCGCTCCTGGCGGTACTTGGCCACATCCACCTCGCCGTTGATCTGGTCGATCAGGGCATCGGCGAAGCCGCTGGTGGAGACCTCGTGGGCGCCCTCGATCTGGCGGGCGAAGTCGTAGGTGACGATTTTCCTGCTCACCACCTCGCCGTAGGCGGCAGTGATCAGGTCGGCGGCCTCCTTCCAGCCGATGTATTCCAGCATCATCACGCCGGAGAACAACAATGAGCCCGGGTTGACCTTGTCCTGGTTGGCGTACTTGGGCGCGGTGCCGTGGGTGGCCTCGAACACCGCCACATGGTTGGACATGTTCGCCCCCGGGGCGATGCCCACGCCGCCCACCTCCGCCGCGCAGGCATCCGAGAGGTAATCGCCGTTGAGGTTCATGGTGGCCAGCACGTCGAACTCATTGGGCCGCAGCAACATCAGCTGGAAGATGATGTCGGCGATGCGGTCCTTGATGACGATCTTGCCCTCGGGGCGCTTGCCGCCGTAGGTGGCGTAGAGCTCTTCCTCGGTGATGGTGCAGTCGCCGAACTCCTCCCGCGCCACCTCATAGCCCCAGGTGCGGAAGGCCCCCTCGGTGAACTTCATGATGTTGCCCTTGTGCACCAGGGTGACGCTTTCCCGATTGTGCTCGATGGCGTACTGGATGGCCTTGCGCACCAGGCGCTTGGTGCCGTGGGGGCTGATGGGCTTGATGCCGAGACCGGCCTCGTCGAAGAAGTTCGCGCCCATTTCCTCCTTGAGGAACGTGGCCAGCTTCCGGTTCTCTTCGCTGCCGGACTGGTACTCGATGCCGGCGTAGACGTCCTCGGTGTTCTCGCGAAAGATCACCACGTCCACGTCCTCGGGCTTGCGCAGTGGCGAGGGCACGCCGGGGTAATGGCGCACCGGGCGCACACAGGCATAGAGGTCCAGATCCTGGCGCAGGGCGACGTTCAGCGAGCGGTAGCCGCCGCCCACCGGCGTGGTGAGCGGCCCCTTGATGGAGACGACCAGATCCTGCAGCGCCTCCTTCGTTTCCTCGGGGAAATACTCGCCGTCATAGAGGCCGGCGGCCTTCTCACCCATGTACAGCTCCGCCCAGTGGGCCTTGCGCTGACCGCCATAGGCCTTCTCCACAGCCGCATCCCAGATGCGCAGACAGGCGCGGGTGATGTCGGGGCCGATGCCGTCGCCTTCCACATAGCCAAGAATGGGGTTGTCGGGGACCTGAAGCTGGTCGTCCACGATGGTGATCTTTTCGCCGGATTCGGGATACCGGATGTGGCGGCTCATGGCTCCTCCTTGGGCACCGACTGGGCAGGTTCGTGAAATCAATTCTGGCGGAGCCCCGGGGGGGTATCAAGGCGCAGTGCGTCATGGGGGAAGCTGTCTCGCGCAAAGCTCGCAAGGCCGCCTCCGGAGACGCTGATCGATTCCCATGGGCCGTCGCGCCAGCCCGGCGTTTCTCGACCCGGCGGCGAACGCGCCAGGCGACCAAGGGGCCGTGGGGATTGATCAGTCTCCCCCGAGGGGGGGCATGCCTGACATTTCGAGGTAGACACTGCGTAAGCCATTTCTTACGAGGTTTTCCGCCTGTCTCGACAAGTTGTTGCAGCGCAAGATAGAATCGCGCTCACCTTTCCGGACGCGGGGCTTGTCCGAAACACCCTGACGCCGCGCCGGAGTGCCTGGCCGCGGCCCTGTTGGCCGCACCCCATCAGGCTCCGCCCGAACCGGGCGGGCGCCCGGGTTCACGCCCCACCGGGGCAGTAACGGAGGTCTCATGAACAACAGCCGTGAAGTCGTAGTCGTCGGAGCCGCACGTACCGCCATCGGTGCCTATGGTGGCAGCCTGAAGGATGTGCCCCTGGCCGATCTGGCCACCCTGGCCATCAAGGAGGCGGTGAGCCGCTCCGGTGCGCAGGCCGAGGATATCGGTCACACCGTGCTGGGTAACGTGATTCACACCGAGAAACGGGATATGTACATCTCCCGTCTGGCTTCGGTGAACGCCGGTCTGCCCCATTCCACTCCCGCCCTGACCCTGAACCGCCTGTGCGGCAGCGGCCTGCAGGCCATCGTCACCGCCGCGCAGCAGATCGAGCTGGGCCAGGCGGACATGGCCGTGGGTGGCGGCGCCGAGGCCATGAGCCGCGCGCCCTTCTGGCTGCCGACGACCCGCTGGGGGCAGCGCATGGGTGACGGCCAGATCCTGGACGCCATGGTGGGCGCGCTCACCGATCCTTTCGAGTCCTGCCACATGGGCATCACCGCCGAGAACATCGCCGAGAAGTGGAAGATCTCCCGCGAGGACCAGGATGCCTTCGCCGCGGAAGCCCAGCGTCGGGGCGTGAAGGCCGTGCAGGATGGCGTGTTCAAGGACCAGATCGTCCCGGTGGAGATCAAGACCCGCAAGGGCGTGAACGTCTTCGACACCGACGAGAACCCGCGTGAGGTTTCCACCGAGAAGCTCGCCGGCATGCGCCCGGTGTTCAAGAAGGACGGTTCGGTCACCGCTGGCAACGCGTCCTCCATCAACGACGGCGCCGCCGCCGTGGTGCTGGCCGAGCGGGGTGTCGCCGAAGCCAAGGGCCTGAAGCCCCTGGCGCGCCTGGTGGGCTACAGCGTGGCCGGTGTCGATCCGCAGTACATGGGCATCGGCCCGGTGCCGGCGATCAAGCAGCTGCTGGCCGACACCGGTGTCGCCAAGGAAGACATCGACCTGTGGGAGCTGAACGAAGCCTTTGCTTCCCAGGCCCTCGCCGTGGTGCGTGACCTGGAGCTGGACGAAGCCAAGGTCAACCCCAACGGTTCCGGCATCTCCCTGGGGCACCCCATCGGTGCCACCGGCGCCATCCTTACCGTGAAATCTGTCTACGAGCTGCAGCGCACCGGCGGCCGCTACGCCGTGGTGAGCATGTGCATCGGTGGCGGTCAGGGCATCGCCGCCCTGTTCGAGCGGCTCTAAGGCCCCGCTCCCGCAGCAGGAAAGCCAGAAGGCGCCGGTAAACCCGGCGCCTTTTTCGTTTTGGCCCGGTCCCCTGCGCTTCTCGCCGGAGAGGGGCGAGCAGCAAACTCGCTACGCTCGAACAAGCTGATCCCTTTCCGGCTGCGATGCTCGGCTGCATCGACGGCCGCCCCGAACCGCACCCACCCCGGAACCCCCAGGGCCTACCGGGAGCCTACGGCCGGCGCCGATGCTCACCCGCCCGTTCCCGCGCCGTCCGGATAGTCGAAGATTCGGTGCGCCCGCTCACCCCGGCGCCTTTTTATTTTGTCTGCGCTACCCTTTGCGCCTTTGCGAGCTTCACGCGAGGAATATCTCCAATGAAAGTCACCTCCATCAATGTCAACGGCATACGCGCCGCGGCCCGAAAGGGCATGTTCGAGTGGCTGGCGAAGGAGCGCCCGGACGTGGTGTGCCTGCAGGAAATCAAGGCCCAGGAAGAGCAGCTCACCGATGCGTTGTTCTACCCCGAGGGCTATCACCACCATTTCCATTCCGCCGAAAGGAAAGGCTATAGCGGCGTGGCGATCTACAGCCGGCGCGAGCCCGATGAGGTCATCGTGGGGCTGGGTTGGCCGGATGTGGACGCGGAAGGGCGGTATCTGGAAGCGCGCTTTGGCAATCTGTCGGTGATCTCGCTGTACGTGCAGTCGGGCTCGTCCAGCGAGGAGCGCCAGGCGGTGAAGTTCGACTTCATGGCGCGTTTCATGGCGCACCTGCGAGAGATCAAGGCCTCGGGGCGAGACTACATTATCTGCGGCGACTGGAACATCGCCCACAAGGAAATCGACCTGAAGAACTGGCGGGGCAACCGCAAGAACTCGGGTTTTCTCCCCGAGGAGCGGGCCTGGATGGATCGGCTGTTCGGCGAGGAGGGCTTCCACGACGCCTTCCGCCTGGTGAACCAGGAAGAGGATCAGTACACCTGGTGGTCAAACCGCGGCCAGGCCTGGGCGAAGAACGTGGGCTGGCGTATCGATTACCACGTGATCACGCCGGGGTTGAAGGACCGGGTGTTGAGCGCGGATATCTACACCGCCGAGCGCTTCTCGGACCATGCACCACTGACCCTGGTATATGACTATCCGGCTTGGGCCGCGGAATAGGTGTCCGCGGGAGCGGCGTATGGCCGCGATGGCCTTTCGCCGAGAGGGCCGAGGCCATTCGCCGCTCCTGCAGGGGGCTTTGTCACACGCTTAGCGGCGAAGCCGCCGAAGGCGGGATCGAGGATCTCCGCCTTCCCCGGCTTCAGCTCTTGAACCCCTTCACCTGATCCTGCAGGCGGCTGCCCATCCGCGCCAGTTCCTCGGCGGCGGTGTCCAGCTGCGCCGAGGCGGCGGCGGTCTGGTCCACCACTTCCCGCACCCGCACGGTGCTGCGGTTGATGTCCTCCGCGGTGGCGGTCTGCTGTTCGGCAGCACTGGCGATCTGCGAATTCATGTCGTTGATCACCGTGACCTTCTGCGTGATGGAGCCAAGCCCCTCGCCGGCTTCGCTGGCCTGCTCCTCGGTCTCGGCCGCACTGTGCCCGCAGCGCTGCAGGCTCTGTGCCACGTGGCGTGCGCCGTCCTGAAGACGCTCGATGATGGTGCGGATCTCCTCGGTGGATTCCTGAGTTCGGCTGGCCAGAGTGCGCACCTCGTCGGCGACCACGGCGAAGCCGCGGCCCTGCTCGCCGGCGCGGGCCGCCTCGATGGCCGCGTTCAGAGCGAGCAGATTGGTTTGCTCGGCTACCCCGCTGATTACCTCCAGCACGGTGCCGATGTTGTCGCTGTCCGCCTGCAGGCGGGCGGCGAGTTTGCTCTCCTCCTGAACCTCGGCAGCCAGGGTATGGATGGCGGCGACCGTGCGTTCGACCAGCTGGGCGCCCTGTTTGGCGGCGCCGTCGGCGTCACCGGCGGCTTCGGCGGCACCAGCGGCGTTACGGGCGATCTCGTGGGCGGTGGCGGTCATCTCGTTCATGGCCGTGGCCACCTGGTCCACCTCGCTTTGCTGGGTCTTCACGCCATCGCTGGTCTGGCGGGTCACGGCACTGAGCTCTTCCGCGGCGGCGGCCAGCTGGGCGCTTTCCCGGCTGATATTGCTCACCAGGGCCTGAAGAGTCTGCAGGAAGCGGTTGATGGACAGGCTCAGGCGCCCGAACTCGTCCCGGTCATGGGCGGGCAGGCGCACGGTCAAGTCGCCCCGCCCGGCCTCGATCTCGCTCAGCAGGTCCGTGACCAGGATATCGGCCCGGCGCATGGGCCGTACGATGCTGCGGGTAATCAGCCAGGCCAGCAGCGCGCCCAGCACGATGGCGCCAATGAGCAACAGGGTGATATTCCGTTGTGCACTGTTGGAGGCCTCTGTGGCGCTGTCCGATTCGCGCACCAGTTCCTGGAAGACTTGCTTTTGCATGTCGGCGACCAAGGCGCCCATCTCGACGCCAGTGGGGTTCATGCGTCGCTCCAAAGCCTCGCCCAGGGTCTGGGTGGCCTTCACCAGCCGGTCGAAGCCGTCGCGGAAGGTCTGGGCGGCGAGGCGCGCGGCCTGCAGCTTGGCGTTGGCTTCCTGGTCCAGTTGGTCGACCAGTTCCAGCTTGCCGAGGAAATTCTCCATTTCCGCCAGCTCATCATGCACGCGGTCGATGTGGTCCGGGTTGTGGGTGGCGAAGTAGCGCTGGCTGTACAGTCGGGCGAGCATCAGATGATGGTTCGCACGGCCGGTGTTGTAGGCATTGTTCACGGAGTAGCTTTCGTAAAAGCTGACGGTCAGCTCCTCCAGACTGTTCGCAGCCTGGATGCCACTTACGTCCAGCACCTCCCGCAAAACACGCTCCCGTTCCTGCACCGAGGGCGCGACGTCCTGGTCCATGCTCTGCACATAGCGTTGCTGCAGCGTGCTGAACTTTTCCAGCCGGTCGAGTTGGGCCGGGTTGGAGAAGTGCTGCTGGGCCTGGCGGATCTCCTCGCGCAGGCGGTTTGCCAGTTGGCGAAACTGATCAAGCTCCTCGGCGTTGGCGGTCAGGACATACTCCTGCAGGCGCAAGCGCTGGCGGTAGAGGTTGAACAGCATCTCCGCCGCCTCACCGGTCTTGGGCGCTTCCTCTTTCGCCAGTCGAGTCACTCGCTCGTTGAGTTGACTGATCTGGCCTTGGGAGACCAGGCCGATCATCAGCAACAGCACCAGAATCACCACGGGGGCGAGCAGGATCTTGCCGGCGATGCCGGCGCGGGCCAAGAGTGTGTTCACAACGCGTCCTCTTCAGACAGGAATGCCCGGCGGACTCCGGGTTTCATGGCATGCGCTGTTCTATAGCGGCAAGCAGTGGGGAAAGATGAGTGATGTGTAAAAATAGTGTGCTGTACATCACAGTTTTCGGCGGCGCCGCAGGCCGGGGTCGGAGGCTTCGCAGGGCGTCTCCGACCCCGACTGCGGCGGTGTTGCGGTTACGGCTCAGGCGGCGAGTCGCTTCAAGTAGTCCACGATCACCGCGGATTCGTACATCCACTCCACTTCGCCATCGGCATGCTCGATGCGCAGGCAGGGCACGGTGCCGCGGCCGCCCTGTTCCACCAGTTCGGCCTTGTGCGCCGGGTTCTTCAGGGTGTCCCGGTTCTCCACGTCCACGCCCAATTGGCGGATAGCGTCGCGCACCACCATGCAGAAGGGGCAGGAATAGTAGTTGTAGAGCGCCAGATGCTTCGGTTTCTGCATGAGTCCCTCCGCTTCAGTCCTGCTGGTCCAGGAAGCGTTCCGCGTCCAGCGCCGCCATGCAGCCGCTGCCCGCCGAGGTAATGGCCTGGCGGTAGACGTGGTCCATGACATCGCCGGCGGCGAACACACCATCCACGCTGGTTGCGGTGGCGTTGCCCTGCAGGCCGCTTTTTACCTTGATGTAGCCGTCGGCCATGTCCAGCTGCCCGGCGAAGATGTCGGTGTTGGGCTTGTGGCCGATGGCAATGAAGACGCCGGTGAGCGCCAGCTCCCGGGTTTCGCCGGATTGCGCGTGCTTGACCCGCGCGCCGGTCACGCCGGATTCATCGCCCAGCACCTCGTCCAGGGTATGGTGCCAGAGCAGATTGATCTTGCCTTCCTCTGCCCGCGCGAAGAGCTTGTCCTGGAGGATCTTCTCCGCGCGCAGGGTGTCGCGGCGGTGGATCAGGGTCACGCTGCGGGCGATGTTGGACAGGTACAGCGCCTCCTCCACGGCGGTGTTGCCGCCGCCCACCACGGCCACGTCCTGGTCGCGGTAGAAAAAACCGTCGCAGGTGGCGCAGGCGGACACGCCCCGGCCCTGGAAAGCCTCCTCGGAGGGCAGGCCCAGGTACTGCGCGCTGGCGCCGGTGGCGATGATCAGTGCGTCACAGGTGTACACCCCGCTGTCGCCTTCCAGGCGGAAGGGGCGCTGATTCAGGTCCACCGTGTGCACCTGGTCGAAGATGATCTCGGTATCGAAGCGCTCGGCATGGGCGCGCATACGATCCATCAGCGCCGGGCCCTGCAGGCCTTCCACGTCGCCGGGCCAGTTGTCCACGTCGGTGGTGGTGGTGAGCTGCCCGCCCATCTGCAGCCCGGTAACCAGCACCGGGCGCAAGTTGGCGCGGGCGGCGTAGACGGCGGCGGTGTAGCCGGCCGGGCCTGAGCCCAGAATCAACAGGCGTGCGTGTGTGGTCTCGGCCATGAGTGTTGGTCCTCTGAAAACGTGATGGCTGGTTCAGCCGATTTGCCCAATAGAGTAAGGGTATCGGCTGGCCGGGGGAACTTCATCCGGTTTATGCCCACCATAGCCGCGCGCTATGGGGTTTTTCCTGCCGGGCGCGCCCTGCGCGGCGCCGGCACTGTGCGGCTCAGGTAAACCGCCAGCAGTACCGCGGGCAGCCCCAGCGCGGTGGAGTACAGATAGAAGCTTACATAACCGTAACCGTCCACGATCAGCCCGGAAAAGCCGCCGATGAATTTCGGCACCAGCAGCATCAACGAGCTGAACAGGGCGTACTGGGTGGCGGTGTAGGCATGATGGGTGAGGCTGGAAAGGTAGGCGATGAACACCGTCGCCGCCATGCCGCCGGCGAGGTTGTCGACGGTGATGGCCGCGGCCAACCAGGGCATGCTTTGGCCCGCCAGGGCCAGGCCCACGAACATCAGGTTGGACGCGGCGGCAAGAATGGCGCCGGCGACCAAGGGGCGCATGATGCCGTAGCGGGCCACCAGTACGCCGCCCAGGAACATGCCGGCGATGCTCATGACAAAGCCGAAGGCCTTGCTGACGTTGGCGATGTCGGCCTTGGAGAAGCCCAGGTCGATGTAGAAGGCGTTGGCCATCACGCCCATGGTGATGTCGCTGATGCGGTAGACGGCGACGAAGGCGAGGATCATCAACGCCAGCCGGCCATTGCGCTGAAAGAACTCCACGAAGGGTTCCACCACCGCGACCCGCAGCCAGGGCAGCGGGCCGCGGGCCGCGGCGGCGGGAGGCGGGCGGGGGTGCTCGGGTTCGCGCACCGCCAGGGTGGTGAGCATGCCCACGCCCATCAGCAGGCCCATGGCGGTGTAGGACAGCTCCCAGCTGCTGAACTCCGCGATATACAGTGCGCCGGCGCCGGCCATGAGCATGGCGATGCGGTAACCGAGCTGGTAGGTGCTGGCCATGGCCGCCTGCAGCTCGTCGGCCACCGCTTCGATGCGGTAGGCGTCGATGACGATGTCCTGGGTGGCGGAGCTGAAGGCGATGAACAGCGCCACCAGCGCCATCAGGCCCACATCGGTGGACGGTTCCAGCAGTGCCAGCTGCATGAGCCCGAGCGCGATACCCCCCTGCGCCAGCAGCATCCAGCTGCGCCGCTTGCCCAGCCAGCCGGTGAGCAGGGGCAGGCGCAGGCGGTCCACCACCGGCGCCCAGAACACCTTGATGGAGTAGATCGTGCCCACCCAGCTGAAGTAACCAATGGTGGCCCGCTCCACGCCCCCCTCGCGCAGCCAGGCCGAGAGGGTGCCGAACACCAGCAGCAGGGGCAGCCCCGCCGAGAAGCCCAGGAACAGCATGGCCAGCACCCGGCGATTGGCGTAGGCGGTCAGGGCTTCGCGCCAGGAGGCGCGGGGGGCGGGCGAACTGGGCATGGGGAACTCTTTGCGGGGGAAAACTGCGGCTATGGTCGGGTATGGCCTGGCGGCTGGCAAGGGCCACGGCGCTATACTGCGAAGCGCTCTGTGGGGGCGGCCTCGGCCGCTCCCACAGAGCGTGACGGTGCAGTTTGGCGAGGGTAGGAGAACGTCATGCAGCGATTGTGTGCGCTGGAAGAACTGCCGGAGAACCAGGGCAGGGGGTTCGAGGTGGCGATCGGCGACGAGCGGCTGGCGCTGGTGCTGGTGCGTCGTGGTGGGTGGGTGTACGGCTATCGCAACGTCTGCCCTCACCGGGGAACCAGCCTGGACTGGATGCCGGATCGTTTCATGGACCCGGAAGGCGAGCACCTGCAATGCGCCACCCATGATGCACGCTTTCGCGTGGAGGACGGCTTCTGCGTGAGCGGGCCCTGCGCGGGGGCGTTCCTGGGGGGCGTGGAGCTGCGGCTGCGCGAGGGCGCGGTGTATCTGATGGGCTGAAAGCTGTCGTCATAAAGTGACAGTCTCCGTCACTTGAGGCTATTCTGCCGCTGTCGCTAAAGCCCGACAGGGCGCGAAACGCCGGTTGGCCCGTTTTCTGCACGGCCTTCGGTGCCGAGGTTCGGCAAGGACGGAGTTGAGCATGCAGAACAACGACATGGCCTGGAACGACTTCTACCTCGCTCGCCGCCTGGAATGGGGTCAGGGCATGGAACCCGATGTGGCGCGCGCCGCAAGGCTCTATCGGCGTGCGGCCCTGCGCGGGCTGCCAGAAGCCCAGGAAGCGCTGGCCTTCCTGTACGCTACCGGCCAGGGGCTGGTGCAGGATGAGAGCATGGCGGCGAAGTGGTTCGGTCTGGCCGCCGAGCAAGGCAACTGTGCCGCCCAGCACAACCTCGGGGTGATGTACGCCGAAGGCCGCGGGGTGGATCGCGACCCGGCACAGGCCGTCCAGTGGTTCCACAAGGCGGCGCGCAACGGCAGTGAAGTGGCTCGGGATTGGCTGCATGACACCCGCCAGTCATTGCGCGAACAGCTCGCCGACGCCGAGCAGGTCCGCTCCACCGAAGGCTGATGCCTATTGCGAGGGAGCCGATCAGTGCTCCCTTAAACGCTTCTCCTCGCCCGCCGCTTCGCCAGATATCGCCACACCAGCCCACTGGGGCGCTGCTCGCCGCTCAGCAGGTAGGCCAGTGCGTTGTGATTGCACAGGCTCCAGTTCAGCCTCCCCCGGGCGAAGCGGCTGCCGCACAGCAGTAGCCTGTCCCCCGGAGCCAGGCACCAGTCGCCGCCGGGCAGCGCAGCCAGATCCCCCTCTCTTTGCACCAGCAGGACCTGGCAGGCCAGATGATGTTCGCGGTTCCCGGGTGAGCGCAGCAGGGTGTCCAGGCGCAGGGCCTCGCCCCGCGCGAAGGCCTCGTTCAGCGCCGGGGTTTCCCGCTCGGTCAGCCGCACACTCCACAGATGAGGCACGCGGCCCTCGTTGAGCCGGCGCAGCCGCTCGGCCAGCTCCTCTACGGCCTGGGGCGGCTGCTCCCGCAGCCAGCTCAGGAACGCCGGCAGCAAGGGGGCCACCAGGCGGCTGAGCATGCTCCGCGCCATCACTCGGCTGGCTTCCAGGATCAGGTCCGCGGGGGCCGCTTGGTAAATGGCGTGGTTGGCACGCTCTCGCTGCAGCCCCACCAGGAAGATGTCGGGATTCTCCTGGCGCGCGGTCATCAGAATGGAGAGGTTGTCGGCGTCGTCCTCGGTGGCGGCCACCAGTGCGCTGGCCTCGCCGATACCGGCCTCGCGCAGGGTATGGGCCTCGGTGCCGCGACCGGTGACCAGGGGTTGGGGGCGGCCAGCGGCTTGCGTGTCGACGATCACTGTTTCCAGCCCCAGCTCGCGCAATCGTTGCGCCAGCGCCTCGCCGAACGCGCCATAGCCGCACAGGATCCAGCGCCCGCCGGGCGGCTCGATGGCCTGAGGCAGCGGCTGTTCCGGGACACCGGTGAGGGCGTTGTAGACCGCGTGGAAGGCGGGTAGCGGAATGCCCATGGCCAGGGTATCGGCCAGGCTGTGATGGGGGTTGATCACGTGATCCGTGCCGAAGCTCGCCAGATTCTCCTCCGCCGCCGAGGTATGGGCGCGGGAGATCACCCTCAGGCCCTGCCCCAGCAGTTTCGCCGTCAGGGCGATCTGCAAATTGGCATGATCATCGTCGGTGACGGCCAGCACGCCGGCGCAGTAATCGTGGCTCAGGCCCGCATCCATCAGGCTCTCGGCGTGCTGTGCGTCGGCCCGCAACCCAGGCACGAACAGGGGTAGATCTTCCAGGCTCAGTGCGTCCAGCGGCCCCTGGCACCGCTCTATCACCACGCAACGCCGTCCGCGCTCGCTGATGGCGCGTACCAGCAGGCTGCCGGTATCGCCATAACCGCAGACCAGGTAGAAGGGCTCGCGCAGGCGGCTCACCGTGCGGCGGAACTGGTTGCGCGCCAGCGCCCGGCGAAAGCCCGGCTCTTGCATCAGCGCGATAATGCTGCCCAGCGCATAGAACCAGCCGATAACGCAGGAGTACAGCGTGCCCAGCGCCCACAGCCGTTGCAGCCGGGTGAACTCATGGGGCAGTTCGCCAAAGCCGATGGTGGTGGCGGTGTAGCTGACAAAGTACAGCGCGTGCAGAAAATCCATGCGCCAGGGCTCGCCCGCCGGCGTTTGGCCGGGGATCAGCACGAAGCCGGTGATGGCCAGCGTGTAGGCGCCGATCAGCAGCAGCAGCGGCGCGCGCATGCGCCGCAGCACCAGCGGGATGACGCTGGGGCGCGGGGTGTCCGGGGCGTCGGAGAGCTTCATCTCAGCGGTGCAGGCTGGTGGTTTCCACCAGCAGCAGAACCACCGAGGTGAGGTTGGCGAGCAGGGCGCCGCCGGACAGCGAGACGATGCTCGCCATCACCGCGGGTGTCAGGCCGATCTCCAGCCCATGGACCGCCACCCCCCAGATGATCGCCGCGGTGATCAGCTGCAGGTCCGCCACCAGGCTGGAGGCGAGCAGTATCGCGCCGATCTGGGTGCGCTCGCCGAATTTGAGCACCGTCGCGACCAGGCTCACCACCAGGGCGGCGAACAGCTCGTAGGCATTGTGGTGAGCGGGGTTGTCCATGTCGCCGAGAAAGAAGCCGAAGTTCAGTGTCAGGGCGAGCAGGATGAAGAAACCGAAGATCACCTTTTCCAGGTTCATGGGCGGGGGCTTTCCTGTGCTGTTTTTTGGCCAGCATAGCGCAATCGATCCTCGTCGGTAGCTCGGGCACCGGCTTTGGATTATTGTGGGGGCATAAGATTTTCCGAGAATTCCGGGGGAGAAATGGCCCGCACGATCAACACGGTCCTGGTGGTGGACGATTCCCGGCTGGCGCGGATCGCGCTCAGCAAGCAGCTGAAGAAGCGCGAGCTGGCCGTGGACATGGCTGGTGACGGCAGCGAGGCGCTGGTGAAGCTGCGCGAGTCCCAGCCGGATCTGGTGTTCATGGATTTCATGATGCCGGACATGGACGGTTTCGAGGCGGTGCGCCAGCTGCGGGAATTGCCCAATTGCGCCCAGTTGCCGGTGGTGATGTACACCTCTCAGGACACCCCTGAGGATCGCGCCAGGGGCGCCGACCTGGGTGTGATCGGTTTCCTGATCAAGCCCAGTAGCGAAGAGCGCTTGAATGAGATCCTGCGGCGGGTGGTGGAAGGGTCGCCGGAGGCCGTGCCCGATATGGCTGCACCCGCGGCGCCCACTGCCGCCGTTCCGGCCGAAGCGGCGGCGCCCCCGACGCCTGCGGCAAGCAGCGAACCGGTCGCGCAGACCGAGGCGCCGGCACCAGTGCCGGCCGAAATCCCCTGGGACGATATCCGCCGCATTGCCCGCGAGGCCGCCGAACAGAGTGCCGCCGAGCAGCTGGCCGCGGCGCGCCGTGGCTGGGAGGAGCTGAGCGGACGGATCAGCAAGCAGGCCCGGGATGACGCCGAGCAGGCGGTGCGAGCCGTGGCCGGGCCGCTGGCGGAGCAGGCCGCCGGACAGCTCTTGGAGGAGCGCCAGGGTCCGCTGCGGGAAGAACTGCGCCAAGCCTGGACCGCCGATGCCGAGCAGCTATCCCGTGCCGCCGCCGAGGCCATGGCCGCGCAACTGCGTGCCGAGCGCCCCCCGCAGCCCGACGAGCAGCAACTGGAGCAGCGCCTGAGTGGGCTGATTCAAGAGAAGGCCCTGCCGCAACTGCAGCAGCCGGTGGTGGAGATGACCCGCAGCGTGGCGCGGGATACCGCCGCCGAAGCCGCGCGGGAAACTCTGGCCGGTTTGCGCGAAGAGTTGGAGCAAACCCTGCGGAAAGCCGCCGTGGAAGCCGCCGTGGAAGCCGCCGTGGAAGCCGCCGTGGAAGCCGCCCGCCAGACGGCGCGGGAAGAGGCGGCCGACGTCGCGGCAGCGCAGCCGGCGCGCAGTGGTGGCTTGATCGCCGGCGCGATCCTGGTGGCCGGCGCATTGGTGGCCGCGGCGGTGGTTCTGGTCCTGTAGCTGCGGCTCATGGCCGCGATTTTCCCCGTTCAAAGGCATTCGCGGCCCTGAGCCGCGGCTACGGGGAGGGTTTCCGGCGCCAGGCCGAGGCCAGGCGATCCGCGGCGCGGATCGGCTCCGGCAGTCGGTAGCGGGTGAGGCACCGCATGACCCAGTCCACCGCGCCGCGCTGATCCATGCGGTGCCCGGGTGAGACGAACACCGGCTTGACCCGGTCGCGGGTGCGCAGCACGGTGCCGATGCGCTCACCCTTGTCCTTCAGCGGGCTTTGCTCGCCCCGGTTCGTGCCCGGTTCCTGAAAGTCTCCGATCAGCCGGGATTTGCCTACCCCGATGGCGGGCAGATCGGTGATCAGCCCCAGGTGCGCGGCGATGCCCAGGCGCCGTGGATGGGCGATGCCCTGCCCGTCGCACAACAGCAGTTCCGGCTCCTGATGCAGTTGCGCCAAAGCCTTCAATACCACGGGGATTTCCCGAAAGGACAGCAGCCCCGGTATATAGGGCATGCGCACCGGTTCGCGGGCCAGTTGTTCCTCCACCGGTTCCAGCTCCGGGTACTGGTAGAGCACCACGGCGGCCCTGGCGGTGCGGCCGGCATCCTCGAAGCCCGCATCCACCCCGGCGATCAGGCGCGGGGTGTGGCGCAGAGGTTCCAGGCGAAGCTGCGTGCGCAACTCCCGCTGTATGGCCACCGCCTCGGCGGGGGAGACATCCCAGCGGTGAGGGGCTTGCAGCTTCACCAGGGGTTCAGAATTCCATGTCGTCCAGCGGGTTCTGCATGGCCTGCGGGCTCGCCCGCTCCAGGTCCACCCCATAGTCCTCGGCGGAGATGTCCATGGAGCCGGACCAGTCCTCCGGCGGCTCGCTGGGGATCATGGGAAGTTCCCACCAGGTTTCCAGGTCCAGCTCTTCCACCGCGCCGTCGAAGTACTGGATTTCGATGGTGCCGTCTTCCGGGTCGTAGGCGACCACTTCGAAGCTGTCCCCCTCGGCGGTCAGGTACCAGTCGCCGATGATGGGTCGATACTGCACTGCCATGATGCCCTCCTCGTGGTTGGGCCACCCTTGTGGATTAGCGCCTGCCGTCCCGGGCCGGGTGCATGGCTTGGCGCACCCGTGGACTACCTATAGGACGACTGCGCCGGGGGTGCAAGGTGGACCGACGAGTGGTACCGGGGGGAGAGCCGCGCCAGCCCGGGTGGCGGGCGCGGGTTGGGGGCTCAGGGGCAAGGGTTGGGCTGATCCTGGTGCACCGCCTCGATACGCTCCAGGACCGCGTCCGGCAGGTCTAGCTGGAGGCTGGCGATGTTGCTCTGCAGCTGCTCCATGCGGGTGGCGCCGATGATGTTGCTGGTCAGCCACGGACAGCGGTTCACCCAGGCAAGCGCCATCTGCGCCGGGTCCAGGCCGTGCTGGCGGGCGATCTCCACATAGCGCGCGGCGGTGGCGATGCCCCGGGGGCTGGTGTAGCGGGTGAAGCGGGCGAAGCGCGTCAGACGGGCCTCTTCCGGCCAGCGACCCAGGTACTTGCCGCTTAGCATGCCGAAGGCCAGTGGCGAGTAGGCCAGCAGCCCACAACCCTCCCGGTGACTGACCTCGGCCAGGCCCACCTCGTAGCTGCGGTTGAGCAGGTTGTAGGGATTTTGCACGCTCACCACCCGGGGCAGCCCGAGCTTCTCGGCGGCCATCAGGAAGCGCATTACGCCCCAGGGGGTCTCGTTGGACAGGCCGATGTGACGGATCAGCCCTTCCTCCACCAGTTCGGCCAGGGCGGTGAGGCTGGCCTCGATGTCCGGCTCCGGCTCGTCGGCCTGGGGGCTGTAACCGAGCTTGCCGAAGAAGTTGCTGTTCCGGTCGGGCCAGTGCAGCTGGTAGAGATCCAGATAATCGGTGCGCAGGCGGCGCAGGGAGCCGTGCACCGCCTCGCGCATCTGCGCGCGCACGAAGCGGCTGTTGCCCTCGCGGATATGGGGCACGCCGTTGCCCGGACCGGTCATCTTGCTGGCGATGACCAGCTTGTCCCGATTGCCGCGGGCGGCGAGCCAGCTGCCCAGATACTCCTCGGTGCGGCCGGCGGTCTCGGCGCGGGGCGGCACCGGATACATCTCGGCGGCGTCGATGAAGTTGATGCCCTGGTCCACGGCGTAGTCCAGCTGCTCGTGGGCCTCGGCCTCGGAGTTTTGCTCGCCCCAGGTCATGGTGCC
Source organism: Alkalilimnicola sp. S0819 (assembly GCF_009295635.1). Classification (NCBI taxonomy): domain Bacteria; kingdom Pseudomonadati; phylum Pseudomonadota; class Gammaproteobacteria; order Chromatiales; family Ectothiorhodospiraceae; genus Alkalilimnicola; species Alkalilimnicola sp. S0819. The sequence goes on from NZ_WHIW01000010.1 coordinate 50,717, forward strand.
CAGGCAGAGCTGGCTGACCTGCAGGTCGGTGTCTCCCAGACGGCGGTATTCCATGGGTTGCTCCTGCGGTGGGGGGTAAGCGATCAACCATACCCAGCCGACGCGGGCGGGCCAAGAGGGCGTCGGCCACCCTTGCGATGCGGGAGGCTCGGCCCTCATGGCAAGATGGAGGAGTGATCGACCATCAGGGAGGCAAGGCAAATGACTGTGCATACCCAACGTGCCTACGACCATGGCTCCAGCTCAGCCGGCCACCGGGTGCTGGTGGACAGGCTGTGGCCTCGGGGGGTGTCGAAAGCGCAGCTGAAAGCGGATGAGTGGTTGAAGGACTGTGCCCCCTCGGAACAGCTGCGCAAGCGGTTTCACGATGGCGAGATGAGCTGGGCGGACTTCCGCCGGGCGTACCTGGCGGAATTGAAGTGTCATCGGGAAGAGCTGCGACCCTTGGCCGACAAGGCGCGGCGCGGTAGCGTCACCCTGCTGTACGGCTCCAGCGACCCGGAGCATAACAATGCGGTGGTAATGGCCCAGTACCTGAAGATGCTGGCGCACTGACCCCCCAGGCCTTTGCGGGCTGGTAGGATGAGCCTTTTGGCCTGGCCGCGTAGCGGTCCGTGGGTGGAACATGCGCGAGTTGATATTGGGGGGTGCCCGCTCCGGCAAGAGCGCCTGGGCCGAGCGGCGCGCCGCGCAAGGCGGGCTATCGGTGGTCTATGTGGCCACCGCCCAGGCGCGGGATGAGGAGATGCATGAGCGCATCCGCAGACACCGCGCCCAGCGCCCCTCCCACTGGGCGCTGCTGGAGCAGCCCTTGGCGCTGGCCGACAGTCTGCTGGAACTGGCCGACGATAACCGCTGTGTTCTGGTCGATTGCCTCACCGTCTGGTTGAGCAATCTGCTGGAGGCCGGCGATCGGGTGCTGGAAGAGCAGCGGGATGCCCTGCTCGCTTGCCTCGACCGGCTGCCCGGTCACATCATCCTGGTCAGCAATGAGGTCGGCCAGGGCATTGTCCCGACGAACCCACTGGCTCGCCGTTTCGTCGACGAAGCCGGACGCCTCCATCAGCAACTGGCTGCCCGGTGCGAACGGGTGACGCTGGTGGTCGCCGGCTTGCCGCAGATTCTGAAGGAAGAGTGATGAACCACCGTGATCTCGGCTGGCTGAACCAGCCCATTCCCCGCCCCGACAATGTACAGGCGGAGCGTGCCCGCCAACGTCAGGCGAACCTCACCAAGCCGCCGGGTTCCCTGGGCCGGCTGGAGCAGCTGGCGATCAACTTCTGCGCCTGGCAGGGGGTAGACCGCCCCTGGTTGGGGCGTTTGCGCACCGTCATCTTCGCCGCCGACCATGGCGTAGTGGCCGAGGGCGTGTCCGCCTTCCCCCAGTCGGTGACCGGCGAGATGATCCGCAACTTCGCTCGCGGCGGCGCGGCGGTCAGCGTACTGGCCCGCGATACCGGCGCGGAGCTGGAAGTCATCAATCTGGGGACGGTGGAGCCGCTGGAGACCCTGGATGCCGTGATGGACCAGCGCATCGCCCCCGGCACCCGCAACTTCTGCCAGGAGCCGGCGATGACCGCCGAGCAGTTGGCCCAGGCACTCAATGCCGGTCACGAGGCGGTGCAGCGGGCCGGCGATATCCACATGCTGATCGGCGGCGAGATGGGCATCGGCAACACCAGCGCGGCCAGCGCCGTGGCCGCCGCCGTGCTGGGCCTGAGTGCCGCCGAACTGACCGGGCCGGGTACCGGCCTGGATGCCGCCGGTGTCGCCCGCAAGGCGGCGATCATTCAGCGCGGTCTGGAGCGACACGGGGTGAGCGAGCCCCTGGATGCGCTGCGCTGCCTGGGGGGCTTCGAGCTGGCGGCGCTGGTGGGCGCCTACCTGGCCTGTGGTCAGGCACGTTTGCCGGTGCTGGTGGACGGCTTCATCAGCAGTGTGGCGGCCTTGGTGGCGGTGCGCCTGCGGCCCGAGTTGCGGGACTGGCTGATCTTCAGTCACCGTTCCGCCGAGCCGGGGCATGCCCGGGTGCTGGAAGAACTGGCGGCCGAGCCGCTGCTGGATCTGGGCATGTGCCTGGGTGAGGCCAGCGGCGCCATGGTGGCGGTGCCCCTGCTGCGCACCGCCTGCAGCCTGCACGACAACATGGCCACCTTCGACGAGGCCGGAATCAGCGGGGGCGGCTGATGCACGCCCATCCCAGCGGCGAACCGGGCTTCATCGATCTGTTGCGCCACGGCGAGCCCCGGGGCGGCGCGCGCTATCGGGGCCACCTGGACGACCCCCTGTCCGAGCGGGGCTGGCAACAGATGCGCGAGGCCTGTGCCGGCGCCACACCCTGGCGACAGCTGGTCAGCTCACCGCTGCTGCGGTGCCGGGCTTTCGCCGAGGCGCTGGCCGCCGAGCACGAACTGCCCTGCCGGGTCGAGCCGGACCTGCGCGAAATCAGCTTCGGCGACTGGGAGGGGCTGACGGCAAGCCAGGTGCAGGAGCGCGACGCCGAGGCGCTGCAGCGCTACTGGCAGGACCCGGTGCGGCACACGCCCCCCGGCGGCGAGCCGCTGACCGACTGCCACCGAAGGGTGGGCGCGGTGCTGGACAGCCTGCTGGACGAGGCCGAGGGGGATCATCTGCTGGTCATCGCCCATGGCGGCATCATTCGATTGTTGCTGGCGCGGGTGCTGGAAATGCCCCTGCACGCCGTGCTGCGGCTGGAGGTGGCCAACGCCAGCCTGAGCCGCTTGCGGGTGCAGCGGGACATCAACGGCAGGCTCGCGCCCAGCCTGGTATTTCACGGAGGGCGTCCGTGATGGCCGGCCGCAGCCTGTTGCTGGCGGTGCAGTTCCTCACCCGGCTGCCGGTGCGGGTGAGCTGGAGTGACCAGGCGGCGGGGCGTTCCCTGCTTTATTACCCGCTGGTGGGCCTGGCCATGGGGCTGCTGTTGCTGCTGCTGGCCTGGCCCTTGGGCGGGGCCGCCGCCGGCCTGGCCGCCGCGGTGCTGCTCACGGTCTGGGTGTTGGCCAGCGCGGCCCTGCATCTGGACGGCCTGGCCGATGCCGCCGACGCCTGGCTGGGCGGGCAGGGCGACCGGGAACGCACCCTGGAGATCATGAAAGACCCCCGCTGCGGCCCCATGGCGGTGGTGGTGCTGGTGCTGTTGTTGCTGCTGAAATGGCAGGCGCTGGCGGAATTGCTGGCCCGCGGCGAAGCCGGCTGGGCGCTGTTGCTGGCGCCGGTGCTGGGGCGCCTGTCGGCCCTGGCCCTGTTCCGCGACACCCCTTACGTGCGCGCCGGGGGGCTGGGCAGCGCGCTGGCCGCCTATCTGCCCCGTGACCAGGCGCTGTGGGTACTGGGCGGCGTGCTGCTGTTGGCCGTGCTGGTCCCCGGTGGCCTGTGGGCGGTGCTGGCGGCGGCGCTGATGTACGGCGGCTGTCGCTGGCTGATGCTGCGCCGGCTTGGCGGCATCACCGGGGATACCACCGGGGCCTTGATCGAACTGGTGGAGTTGGCTGTGTTGCTGGCGCTGGCTTTGCAGGCTTGATGGTTCGCAGCGGAGCGGTTCCGCAAGCTCGAAGGCTGCCTCTCGGCTCGCGAAACCCCACCGTTGCAAGCCGCGGTTCAAGCCGGTGACTCCGTCGCGGCTTGATCACACATTATGCCTCGTAAAGAGTGCACCCTTCCCGTCTCTGCCCATCAGGAGTACGCTTGGACGTACATCCAAAGGTCTTCAGGAGGTTCTATGGTACGTACGCGATTTGATGAGGATATTCGGCCGCTCACCGAGTTCCGGTCGGGCGCGGCCTCGTTCTTGAAGCAGATTCATGAAACTAAGCGTCCGCTCGTACTCACCCAGCGTGGACGGGGCGTGGCGGTGCTCGTTGATGTTCGTCAGTACGAGGCGATGCAGGAGCGGCTTGAGCTACTGGAGGATTTGTACCAAGCCGATCGGCAGCTTCAGGCGGGAGAAGGCGTCGATCACAAGGATGCGAAGGCTCGTGTCCTTGCCCGGCTCAAGAAGTGAATATCGTCTGGTCGCCCTTGGCGCTTGAGCGGGTCGAGGAGTACGCCGAGTACATCGCGCTGGATAGTCCGGCGGCGGCTGTTCAGTGGGTGGATGAGATCTTCGCGAAAGTTGATGCTCTGGCGGGTTTTCCCGAGATCGGCCGCAGCGTCCCGGAGTTGAGCAGGGCCGACGTCCGGGAGCTCTTCCATGGCCAGTACCGGATCATTTATCGCGTGGATCGCTCGGTCTTCGTCCTCACGGTCAGGCACACCAGCCAGCTGCTTACAGACGCTGATGTCGAAGACGATGCGTAACAAAACCATCGAGCGCGACGGCGAGGACGCCGCGACTCATGGTAAGCGTTGGGCTGACGAAACGTCGCGCGGCAGGAACAACGGAATAATCGCGAATGAACAATGCTTGATACGCCCCTGACGAGGCTCCTCGGAATTCAGCACCCAATCCTCTCAGCGCCTATGGCTCTGGTTGCCGGTGGGCGGCTGGCCGCGGCAGTTTCCCGCGCCGGCGGATTGGGGTTCATCGGCGGAGGATACGGCGACGAAACGTGGCTGGAGCATGAGCTTGAAGTAGCCGGTGACGCTCCTATCGGTGTCGGATTTATCACATGGAGCTTGAAGTCGAAGCCTCAGCTGCTTGATCGGGCACTGGCCCACCAACCTCGCGCCCTAATGCTCTCGTTTGGCGAGCTTGCCCCGTTCGCCCAGAGGGTCAAAGATGCGGACTGCGTTCTGCTAGCGCAGGTGCAGAACTTGAAGCAGGCGGAGGCGGCGGTGGCCGAAGGCGCGGATGTCATCATCGCGCAGGGCACCGAAGCCGGCGGGCACGGTGCAAATCGGGCAACTCTTCCTCTCGTCCCTGCCATCGTTGATGCGGTCGGATCGGTTCCAGTTGTCGCCGCTGGAGGGATCGCCGACGGGCGCGGCGTGGCAGCCGTCCTGATGCTCGGCGCCAGTGGCGTGTTGATGGGCAGCCGCTTCTACGCTACAGAGGAATCTCTTGCTCATCCAGCAGCCAAAGCTGGAGCTGTAGAGGCATCTGGTGATGACACCGTTCGGAGCTCAGTCTTCGATGTGCTGCGGGGGTTCGACTGGCCGCAGCCGTACACCCTGCGCAGCGTCAGGAACGAGATGACAGAACGCTGGCACGCGGATATGGAAGACCTAGAAGATTCCTTGGCCACTGAGCGCCCACGTTTCCAGGCCGCGGTACAAGAGGGAGAGTTCCGGCTCGCCCCGCTTATAGTCGGCGAGGCGGTGGACCTGATTACGACTGTGCCCAGAGCGCATAAGGTTGTGGAGGATATTGCACATGAGGCTGCCGCTCTTCTCCGGCAAGGGCCACCGGGTATAAACGTCCGGGGAGCAGCCCAACAATGAGCTAGAGCCCGACCGTTTGAAAGCCGCGCGGCGGCTTTCAAACGGCGGCTCCGCTCAAGCGTTGGACGGACTTGGCACCGACAGATGGGGTTCCGGGGTGGGTGTGGTCTCGGGCGGCCGTCGATGCAGCCGAGCATCGCAGCCGGAAAGGGATCAGCGAGCAGCTTGTTTGAGCGTAGCGAGTTTGCTGCTCGCCCCTTTCCGGCGAGAGGCGCAGGGTAGCCCGGCGCAGCCGGGCCAAATCGTGGGCCGCCCGAGACCACACCCACCCCGGAACCGGCACCGACGTTCCAGCCCCTTCCAGTGGCCTCTCGTCTTTCCCCTCTACACCCCGAACGAACGATTCACCGGCACCGGCCCCGTCTACCGCTCCAGACCCAGCAAGGCATCCAACCGCGTCCAGTCCAGGTGCTGTTCCACGCAATCCGCCAGCCGGTCGATATTGGCTTCCCGCAACGCCTGATAATCCAGCTCCTCCACCCGCGCCAGCCCCGCCCAGCGCAGCAGCGCCTCGCGGGCCGGCGCGGCGTCGAACAGGCCGTGCAGATAGCTGCCGCGGATCTGCTCGTCGGCCGAGCGAGCCCCTTCCGGTTGCCCCGCCAGCTCCAGCAGCGGCCGGCCAAGCGCCGGGCCCTCGCTGACGCCGCAGTGGATCTCGTAGCCTTCGGCGCGGACCCGCTCCGGCAGCAGCTCACCCTCCACCCGGCGCAGTTGCTTGTCCGGCGCGAGCCGAGTCTCCATATCCAGCAGCCCCAGCCCCGGGCTGCTACCCGCCGGCCCCTCCACGCCCAGCGGGTCGTGCAATTCACGGCCCAACATCTGATAGCCGCCGCAGATCCCCAGCAGCTTGCCGCCGTAGCGCAGGTGGCGCTGTATCGCCGCCTCCCAGCCCTGCTCGCGCAGCCAGGCCAGATCGGCCCGCACACTCTTGGAGCCGGGCAGCACCATCAGGTCCGCCGGCGGAATGGCCTGGCCCGGGCCGATCAGGCGGCAATCCACCTGCGGGTGCAGGCGCAGCGCGTCCAGATCCGTGTGATTGCTGATCCGGGGCAGCGCCGGGCAGATCACCCGCAACTCCCCCGCCCTCGACTGCACCGCATTGCTCAGACTGTCCTCGGCTTCCAGGTGCAGCCCCTGCAGATAGGGCAGCACCCCCAGCACCGGAATCCCGGTGCGCTCGCTGAGCCATTCCAGGCCCGGGCGCAGCAGCTCCGGGTCGCCGCGGAAGCGATTGATGACAAAGCCCGCCAGGCGCGCCCGCTCGCTGGCGCTCAACAGCTCCACCGTGCCCACCAGGGTGGCGAAGACACCGCCCCGGTCGATGTCCGCCACCAGGATCACCGGACAGTCCACCGCCTCGGCGAAGCCCATATTGGCGATGTCGTTCTCCCGCAGATTGATCTCCGCCGGGCTGCCCGCGCCCTCGACCACCAGCACCCGGTGGGCCGCCGCCAGCCGGCCGTGGGATTCCAGTACCACCGCCCGGGCGCGGCGCTTGTAGGCGTGGTAATCGGTGGCCGCCATATTGCCCACGCTGCGCCCCTGCAGGATTACCTGGGCGCCCTGGTCGGTGTTGGGCTTGAGCAGCACCGGGTTCATGTCGCTGTGGGGCTCCAGCCCGCAGGCCTGGGCCTGCACCGCCTGGGAGCGGCCGATTTCACCGCCATCCACGGTCACCGCGCTGTTCAGCGCCATGTTCTGGGGCTTGAACGGCGCCACCGAGACGCCCCGTCGGCGTATGGCCCGGCACAGGGCGGTGACCAGGGCGCTCTTGCCGGCATCCGAGGTGGTGCCTTGGACCATCAGGGTGCGGCTCATGGCTGGCGGGCCTGTTCCAGATGGGCGCAGACGCGTTCGGCGCCTTCCAGGATGCGCGGGCTGTGGCGCTGCAGCAGGGCCGGCGGTACGAAGTACAGATGCGCCAGGCGTACCGCCTGCAGGTCCTTCCAGCGTGCCCAGTTGTCCAGCCACTCCGGACGCTCATCGCCCATGCCGCTGGCGATGATGACCTCCGGGTCCCGGGCCAGCACCGCCTCGACGCTGATGCGCGGTGTCAGACTGGCGGCGTCGGCGAACACGTTGCGCCCGCCGCACAGGTGGATCACCTGGCTGATCAGGTGCGCATCGTTGACGGTCATCAGCGGCTGGTACCAGACCTGGTAGAACACGCTCAGGGGCGGGCGCCGGGAATAGCGCTCCCGCAGTCTCTGGTGGCGGGCGCGGAACTCGGCGGCGGCGGTTCGGGCCTGCTCCTCGGTGCCGGCCAGCGTGCCCAGGCGCTCCACCGAGCGGGCGATATCGTTCAGGTTCTTCGGTTCGCTGATGTACACCGTGTAGCCCAGGGCCTGCAGCCGCTCGATGGTGCTGGCGCCGTTGCCGCTGTGCCAGCCCACCACCAGATCCGGCTGCAGCGCCGCCAGGCGTTCGTAATCCACCCGCTTGTAGCTGCCGACCCGGGGTATCTGCTCGGCCTCGGCGGGGTAGTCGCTGTGGCTCACCGTGCCCACCAGATACTCCCCGGCCCCGGCGGTATAGAGGATTTCGGTGGCGTGGGGGGCGAGGCTGACGATGCGCCGAGCAGGAGACTGCAGGCTCACGGTGCGACCGCGATCGTCCTCCACTCGCAGCGGCGTATCGGCCGCGGCCGATACGCCGAGCGTGCTCAGCAACAGGATGGCGAGCAGGGTGCGCATCATGGTGTGATCGTCCTCAGGTGCCGGGTCAGGCGTTGCCAGTCCGCCCCGGTGCCGGGCAGGCCGAAGCGCAGCGCGGCGGGTTGGGTAAAACAGCGCAGCAGTATGCCGGCGCGGGCGTGGTGCTCGGCCAGCCGGGCGGCGTCCTCGTGGGGTACGTAGGCGAACAGCGGCGTGCTGCCGGCGCAGGCCAGGCCGGCCTCTTCCAGCAGGGTGCGCAGGCGTTGGCTGTCAGCGAGCAGGCGCTGGCGGGTGGCGTGTTGCCAGTCCCGGTCCGCCAGTGCGGCCCGCGCCGCGACCCGGGCGGGGCCGCTCACCGGCCAGGGCCCCAGCAGGCGCTGCAGTGCGCTCAGCAAGGGCGGGGCGGCGAGCACGAAACCCACCCGGGCGCCCGCCAGGCCGAAGAACTTGCCCAGGGAGCGCAGCACGATCAGCCCTTCGTGGTGGCTATCCGCCGCCAGGCTGTGCTCGGGCCGGACATCGGCGAAGGCCTCGTCCACCACCAGCCAGCCGCCCCGGGCGGCCAGTTGCCGCTGCCAGCTCAGCAGCTTCTCGCGCGGGTACTGACGGGCGGTGGGGTTGTCCGGGTTGACCAATACCAGCACGTCCAGCCAGGGCGGCAGTTCCTCGTCGCCGTCCGGGCGGACGATGCGATGCCCGGCGGCCCGCCAGGCCGCCTCGTGCTCGGCATAGCTGCCCGCGGCGATGGCCACCGCGCCGGGCTTTCGCAGCCGGGGCAGGGCCTGGATGGCCGCCTGGCTGCCGGCGACGGTCAGCAGCGAGCGGGCACCGTAATAGTCCCGGGCCGCCTCCTCCAGGCCATCTTCCAGTTCCGGCAGGCGCTGCCAGCTGGCGGCGGTGATGGGCGGCACCGGGTAGGCCAGCGGGTTGAGTCCGGTGGACAGATCCAGCCAGTCCTCATAGGGAATGCCGTAGTGCCGGGCGGCGGCCCGAACGCGGCCTCCGTGCTCAAGCATGCGCCACCCCCAGTTGCACCAGCAGAAACACCAGCGCCAGCGCCAGCCATAGCCAGAGGCTACGTTGCAGCAGGCCCAGGGCGGCGGTGATGGTGTCCGCATCGGCGGTCGGCCCCGCGCCCAGCCGGGGGCGCTCCCGCTCGACGCCATGGTAACGGGTCGGGCCGCCCAGGCTCACGCCCAGGGCGCCGGCGCCGGCGGCCATTACCGGGCCGGCATTGGGACTGTCCCAGTGGGCGGCCTGGGTGCGCCAGCAGCGCAGGGCGGTGGCGGTGTGTCCCACCAGGGCGTAGCTCAACGCGGTGAGGCGCGCCGGCAACAGATTGAGCAGATCATCCAGTCGGGCGGCGGCCCAGCCGAAGTGGCGGTAGCGGGCCGTGCGGTAGCCCCACATGGCATCCAGGGTGTTGGCCAGCCGGTAGGCCACGACACCGGGGGCGCCGGCGACCAGGAACCAGAACAGCGCGCCGAACACCGCATCGCTGCCGTTCTCCAGCAAGGATTCGGTGGTGGCCGTCGCCGCGCCGGTGGCGTCCAGCGCCTCGCTGTCGCGACTGACCAGCAGGCCCGCCGCCGCCCGCGCCGCCGGCAGGTCGCCGGCCTGCAGCGCATCACGCACCCGTCGGCCATGCTCGGCCAGGCTGGCGCCGCCGATGCACAGATAAAGCAGCAGCACCGAGCACAGCGGGCCCCAGGTCTCCAGGCGGCTCAGGGTCGCCGCCAGCACCGTTGCCGGCAGCACCGCCAGCAGCCAGGCCAGCAGGCCGAACAGGCGGGCGGTGTAACGCCCCGACGCACGATTGCAGAGCCGCTCCAGGGCCTGCGCCAGTCGGCCGAAAGCCACCAGCGGGTGGCCCCGGCGGGGTTCACCCAGCCAGTAGTCCAGCACCACGGCGAGCAGCAGGGCGATGACGTTCATGGCCAGGCCTGCTCGCCCCAGCGGTTCTGGTAGAGGAACTCCGACAGGGGCCGGGCTTTCGTCCAGTTCTCCTGCTCCAGCATGGGGCGGGCGTAGAAGGCTTCTACATGCCCCAGGCAGAGGATGGCGACGGGTTTGGCCCCCGCTGGCATGGCCAGCAGGCGGGCCACCTCGGTGGGTTCGAACAGCGACACCCAGCCCATGCCCAGGCCCTCGGCCCGGGCCGCCAGCCAGAGGTTCTGGATGGCGCAGGACACCGAAGCCAGGTCCATCTCCGGCAGGGTGCGCCGACCGAAGACGTGCTGCTCGCGACCGTCCATCAGCGCCGCCACCAGCAGTTCACCGCACTCCCGTATGCCCTCCACCTTCAGCCGCATGAACTCGGCGCCCCGCTCGCCCAACGCCTCGGCGGTGCGTCGGCGTTCAGCCTCGGCCTGCTGGTGCAGGGCCTGGCGCAGGGCCGGATCGGTGATCCGCAGCAGCCGCCAGGGCTGCATCAGCCCGACGCTGGGGGCGCAGTGGGCGGCCTCCAGCACCCGGGCCAGCAGGTCCGGATCCACCGGGTCGGGCAGGAAGTGGCGCATGTCGCGGCGCTCGCGGATCGCTCGGTACACTGCCTGCTGCTCCGCTGGGTCGAAAGCATGGGGCAGCGCGCTCACAGCTCGACGCCTCGCTGGGCCTTGATACCCGCCTTGAAGGCATGCTTGTCCATGCGCATGAAGGTCACGGTGTCGGCCGCCTCCAGCAGGCCCTCGGGGGCATGGCGGCCGGTGATGACCACGTGTTGCATGGGCGGGCGCGCGGCCAGGGCCTCCAACACCGCGTCCAGCGCTACGTACTCCTTTTTCAGGGCGATGTTCAGCTCATCCAGCAGCACCAGCCCGTAGCGCTCGTCGGCGAGCATGCGCGCGGACTGTTCCCAGGCGGCCTGGGCCGCGGCCACATCCCGTTCCCGGTCCTGGGTCTCCCAGGTGAAGCCTTCGCCCATGACGTGGTAGTCCACCGTGTCGAACTGGCGGAAGAAGCTCTCCTCGCCGGTGCTGAACGCACCCTTGATGAACTGCACCACGCCGACCCGCATGCCGTGACCCAGGGCTCGGGCCACCATGCCGAAGCCGGCGGTGCTCTTGCCCTTGCCGTTGCCGGTGTTCACCAGCAGTACCCCCTGCTCGCGGGTGGCCTTGCTGATGCGGGCGTCGACGATGCGCTTCTTGCGGGCGGCGGCCCGCCGGTATTTTTCCTGCTCAGTCTCGCTCATGCTCGCCTCCGTTCTCTCCGATAAGGATCAGCTTGCCCGTGCGCGGGTCGCGATAGACCCGGCCCAGGGATTCGTAGCCTTCGCCGCCTCGGCCCATGCCCGCGGGCAGCTCGGGAAGCTCCCGGCCTTCCTCCAGCACCTGAGCCCGGCGCTGCATGTGCTGGTCCAGCATCTCGCTGCTGGCGAACAGCGCGGCGATCAGGCCGCAGGCGAACACCAGCATGATGTCCACCAGATTGGCCAGCGGCCCCAGGGGCTCCTCGGCCTGGGCGTCGAAGCGGCTGGCGGTGAGTCGCCGGCTCATGACGCCGCCTGCGCCGGGGTGCTTTCCAGGCGGTCCAGCACGTTGTCGTACCAGCGCCGGCGCAGGCGGCCGAGGACGAAGCCGACGATGCCCACCAGCAGGCCCAGCACCGTGGTGTCGAAGGCCACGGTCACCGCCTGGGCGAGTATTTCCAGCTCCCCGCGGCCCAGCGCCGCCAGCCCCGGCCCCAAGGGGATCAGCGTGCCCATCAGCCCGAGCATGGGGCCGACCCGGGCGAGCAGGTCGGCCCGCTCGATGCGCCGCCGGCCCAGGGCGGCCACTGCCTCCGTCGGGGTGCCCCGGTGCAGCCGGGGCAGGGCGTGGAAGCGCTCGGCCAGGGCATTGCCGCATTCCCAGATGGCGGCGGCGACCACGCCGATCAGCATGATCAGCACGGGCACCAGCAGCCAGCCGACGAACTGGTGGGTGAGTCCGGTGAGCAGATTATCGAACATGGCTCGGTCTCCGCATGCCCTGAATGATGCCGCCGATCAGTAGCACGACGACGCCGGCCAGCAAGCTCCACAGCTGCCAGGGCAGCGACGCCTGTTGCTGTTGCTGCTGCTGCCGGTCGGTGTCGCTGTCGGCCGGTTCAGCCCGGGCCGCCCGGGCCTCCTCGGCTGGCTCGGCCGCAGCGGCTTCCGCCCGCAGCTCGGTGATGCGGCTGGGGTCGGTGAGCGGTTCGGCCTGGCTCGGGCCCCGGGCGGCCGCCAGTTCGGCCTGGAAGCGTGCTCGCAGGGCCTCGTCCAGCCGCGGCTGTATCCACTCCAGCATCGGGTGGTCCGGGCGGGTGTGGCCGCTGCCCGGCAGGCCGTGCGCCACCACCAGTTCGGCGAAATCCTGGGCCACCTGGTCCAGGTCCGCCGGGTCCGCTTCCCAGTAGCCCTTGTGGGCGGCCACCAGCAGGATGGCCTGCATATTGGCCTTGACGTGGACGTTGCGGCCTTCGGCGAGGAACTCGTCCAGGCCCAGCTCGTGGCCGTCGTCCAGGTAGACCCGCTTGACCTCGTCCCAGGCCCAACTCTTGATGATGTCCGGGTTGGTCACCTGCCAGCCCCAGAGATATTCCAGGAACTCGCTGCCCATGGTGCGAGCGCCGGCGTAGCCGTGGTGCATCAGCGGCTCCAGCCAGGCGGGGTTGAGGAAGCGGCCCCGCAGCTCCTGCAGCAGGGCGGTTTCCAGCCGCTCGATATGGGCATCGTCGGCGTTGGCATGCTGGATCACCCGGCCCTGGGGCGGCTTGCCGGCCACGGTCTCCACGGCCAGGCTGAGGCCGCCGAGATAATCGAAGGCGTCGTTGTTGTCCAGCAGGCCGTAGAGGTTGCTGGCCCGGCCCAGATAGGTGTGGCGGACCTGCGCCAGGCCCCGGCGGAAGCTGTCGTGGGCGGCGCTGCCGGTGTGGGAGACGCCGTAGGCATGGCCCATGCGCTGCAGATAGGCATCGGCCACCTCGGAGCGGTCCTGCCAGGCGCCGGAGCGTTCCACCAGCCGGTTGACCCCGGCGCCGTAGGCCCCCGGCGCGTCGCCGAAGATGCGCAGGGCCGCATCCGGGCCGGCTTGTTCGGCTTTCTCGCCGCTGGCCAGGCGGGCCCGGGTGTCGGCGACCCAATGGGCGGCCACCCGGTTCTCCTCCAGCGATTCCGCCCCCGGGGCGCGCAGCTCGCCCAGTTGGGCGAGGGTCGCTTCCAGGGCCAGGGTCAGCTCCGGGTGCTGCCGGACGATGGTCCGGCTGGCGCCGTCCAGCGCCAGCAACACCGCTCGGTCCAGCCAGACCAGCAGATTGGGATAGAGATCGCGGAACAGCCCCGAGGTGGTGAACAGCACGTCCCGGCGCGGGATGTCCACCGGCTCCAGTCCGGTGACGATGCCGCGGCTGTTCCACACCGGCTTGATCCCCAGCAGCCCCAGGCCGAAGGCCACCATGGCGCCTTCGTCGCGCACCGTGTCCGAGGCCCACAGCACCACCGCCGAACGGCCTTCGGCGTCGCTGTCGGCGCGGGCGGTGGCGGCCAGATCCAGGCCCAGTTCGTAGGCCAGCTTGGTGGGCATGACGCCGCCATCCAGGGCATGGAAGTTGCGCCCGGTGGGCAGGGTTTCCGGCGAGCGCACCGGGTCGTTGCCCTTGCCGGGCTCGATGAAGCGCCCCTCCAGTGCCGCGAGCAGCGCCCGGCGCTCGGCCGCCGGCGAGCTCGCCAATGGCTCCCGGGCGGCCTCGTCGTCGATGGATTCCAGCATCAGTTCCAGCGGCTCGGCCTCCCAGTCCCGACCGAAGACATGCAGGCCGTGGGGCATGAAGGCTTCCTGCAGATCGGTGAGGTAGTGGCCGATCTCGTGGACCAGCATGGCCTCGTCGACGTTGTCGTAGGTCAGCCCGTCGATGCCGTGCTCCCGGGCGATGGTGCCCACCAGCTCCTCGCTCAGTTCCAGCTCTTCCACCAGGGCGCGGATCCGGCGCATGGCCCGGTCCCGCAGGGCGGAATCACCACCGGCGTCGGCGGCTTCCCAGCTTTCCACCAGCTGGCGCAATTCCAGCAGGCGGTCGTAGAGCGGGGTGGCCTTCAGCGGTGGCGTCAGGTGGTTGATGATCACCGCCAGCCCCCGGCGCTTGGCCTGCAGGCCCTCGCCAACACCGTCGACGATGTAGGGGTAGATGCCGGGAATGGCGCCGGCGACCAGCCGCGGATAGTCGTCCTCGCCCAGGGCGGCCCGTCGTCGGGGCAGGAACTCGTAGGTGGAGTGGCGGCCCAGGTGCACCAGGGCATCGGCGCCGAACGCATCCCGCAGCCAGTGGTAGAAGCCCAGGTACTGGTGGGTGGGGGGGATGGTGGTGTTGGCGTGCAACAGCTCCTCGTTGATCTCCCAGCCACGGGGCGGCTGCGGACCGATGAAGATATTGCCGAAGCGCAGGCCCGGCAGCAGCATATCGCCCTGGTAGGTCATCACCCGACCCGGCGGTTCGCCCCAGCCCCGCAGCCCCTCGATGCCGGTGCGGGTGAGGGCGGCCACCAGCGTATCGGCCCGGTCCCAGTCCTCCGATTCGCCCGCCAGCAGCTGCTCGTCCAGCGCCTGGAGCTGTTCCAGCAGATCCAGCGCCCGCCCGCGGGCCTCATGCCGCACGCCTTCCAGCAGGTGGTGCAGATCGCCAAAGGTACGCGCCAGCAGGCGTTGTGCCAGCTCCAGCTCGCCGCTGTCATGGGCCCGGCGCAACTGGGCCTGCAGATAACCCAGCGGCCCCTGGACCATTTCCGCGCGGATGCTCTTGGGCAGGGTGTCGAACCAGGCGCGATAGGCCTCGCCGCTCAGCGTTTGTGCCTCGGCGTGCAGTTGCCGCAGGGCCTGATGGTCCTCGGGCAGGTTGATGCCCCGCTGCTGGATCAGCTCCAGCAGCGCCTCGGGGGATTCGGGCAGCTCGCCGGTGTGGTAGCCGGCGGCCTGCAGCCGGTGGAGGATGTCCCACAGGGAGGCGGGCACGTCCAGGTTGTCGGCGCCGACGTTGTGCCGGCCCGGCGGGTGGTTGTAGTAGATCAGGGCGAGCTTCTTGTCGGCGTTGGCTTTGCGTTGCAGCACGCTCCAGCGGCGGGCGCGCTCGGCCAGCAGGGCGATTTCGCTGGCCACCGGCTGGCCGATGCGCAGGCGCAGTCCGCTGGCGGCGTGGATGCGCGCCGGGCCGGCGGCGGAGAGCAGCAGCGGCTGGGATATGCCCTGCAGCTCCGGCATGGCCAGCTGGTAGTGCACCGAGTCCCAGGGCATGCCGTCCTCGGCGATGCGCCACTGGGAAAGGCTGCGATCCACCAGTCGGATGCCCTTGAAGACCGGCACGTCCAGCGCTATCAGGGCGTCGGTGGCGGCGCTGCGCCGCTCGCCACCGCCGATGACGAAGTCCTGCAGGCTTACCACGGCGCTGAGCTGGGGGTAGTCCCGCAGGCGCTGCAGGGCGGCGTGGCTGGCCGCGCCCCAGCTTGCCAGCACCACCAGGCACTGCTGCTCACCGTCGCGCTCGATCTGCCGGCATAGCTCGTCCAGCAGCCCGCGGTTGCCCGGTTCGTCGCCGGAGTCCAGATCCAGCGCCGCCACCAGTGGTTTCTCCGGGCTCAGTTGCGGCCGCTCCACCACCTCGCCGTGCTGGTAATAACGCACCGCCGCCTGCGGTTGCGGCGCGGCGGCCGGGTGGCCATTGAGCCAGGCCAGTAGCTGGGCCATGTTGCCGCTGTCCCGCCCGCGCCAATAGGCCTGGCCACGCAGCCATTCGGCCTGCCCGGGGTAGCGCTCGGCGAGAGCCTGGCGGTGCTCGGTAGGGTCCTGATCCGCCTCCGGCTTGTCGTGCAGGTCTTCCACGGCGGCCTGGTCCAGGCCGGCAAAGACCGCCCGTGCGTTCAGCCGGGAGTGGCGCACCAGGCGTCGATCCGAGTGCACCGCCAGCATGTCCGGGCGCGGCGCCTGCTGCATCAGTCGCAGCAGCCGGGCGACGGCGTCGTCGTCGAACACCGCGGCCAGCAGCACGCTATCCGCTTGGCGCCACAGGCTGAGCAGCTCGTCATCGCTCAGCTCCGCCAGCTGGGTGGGCGTGCGCAGGATCAGGCGATCAGCGGGGTGCGCCGCGACGTAGCGATCCGCGCCGGCGGCCAGGGCCGGCGCGGAGCGTTCCGAGACCACACCGAACAGGGTCTGGGCGGCGGCGCCCTGGGGGGTGAGCAGGGGGGCGGTCAGCGCCAGGCAGGCGAGGGTGCGGAGCAATAACTGACGCATGGATATACCTCAGGGCCGGAACAGGGCGGCGGCGGCGGCCGGACTGGACGGGAAATACAGATGCAGGTACGAGGCGATGGTGCGGCCGCGACGGTAGACCGCCTCGCCGGGCAGCTGCGCCCGGCGCTGTCGCTGGCCGCGCCGCCAGGGCTCCAGCGAGGTCTCGGTGCGGCTGTAGTGGAAGGCATGGCCACGCAGCTCGCCCTCGGGTAGTGCCAGCGCCTGCAGGCCCAGCGCCGCCAGCTTGGGCTGCAGGCTGGCGCTGCCGGGCAGCAGCCCCGCCATCTCCGCGCTGTGGCCCTCCCGGTCGCTGAGCCGCTCCAGCAGGTAGAGCATGCCGCCGCATTCGGCATAAAGCGGCTTGCCCGCCTGCTGATGGGCCTGTAGCGCCGCTTTCATGGGCGCGTTGGCCGCCAGCGCCTGCAAATGCAGCTCGGGATAGCCGCCGGGCAGCCACAGGGCATCGGCCTCGGGCAGTGCGCGGTCGTGCAGCGGCGAGAAGAAGCTCAGCTCGGCGCCCAGGGCGCGCAGCAGGTCCAGATTGGCTTCATAAATGAAGCTGAAGGCGGCATCCCGGGCGATGGCGATGCGCACGCCGGCGAGCAGCGGGGCGGGCGCGTGCTGCTCCGCCGGGGCGAAGCTCACCGGCTCGGGCAGGCTGTCCAGGCCGGCCTCCAGTAGCAGGCCGGCGGCCTCGTCCAGGCGTTGGTCCAGGGCGTCCAGTTCCTGGGCCTGCACCAGGCCCAGGTGGCGCTCGGGCAGGGTAAGCGTTTCATGCCGGGGCACGGCGCCGAAGAAACGCATGCCCGTCGGCAGGCTCTCGCCCAGCAGTTCGCCGTGGTAGGGGCTGCCCACCCGGTTGGCCACCACGCCGGCGAAGGGCAGCCCGGGCTGGTGGCTCGCCAGCCCCTGGGCGACCGCGCCGAAGGTCTGGGCCATGCCGGCGGCATCGATCACCAGCAGCACCGGCACCCCCAGCAGGCTCGCCAGATCCGCCCCCGAGGGGCTGCCGTCATACAGCCCCATGGCGGATTCCAGCAGGATCAGGTCGGCTTCGCCGGCGGCCTGGTGCAACAGGCGGCGGGATTCCTCGGCGCCCACCATCCACAGGTCCAGATTGTCCACCCGCTCGCCGCTGGCTCGCTGGTGGATCATCGGGTCGATGAAGTCCGGGCCGATCTTGAACACCCGCACCCGCCGACCCTGGCGGCGGTGCAGCCGGGCCAGCGCCGCGGTGAGGATGGTCTTGCCCTGGCCGGAGCCCGGGGCGGCGATCAGCACCGCGGGGCAATGACGGTTATCGGGTGCGGCGGTGTCTATGGGCGCGTGGCTCATGAACTACTGCTCCGGGCTGTAACGCAGGCCGAGGAAATAGCTGCGGCCGGGGGTGTTGTAGCCGTGGGCGAGGGTGTAGTCCTTGTCGCCGGCGTTCTCGATGCGCGCGGTCAGGGCCAGGCCGCGATAGAGCGGGTAACTGGCGCTGAGGTTGAGCAGGCCGTAGCCGGCCAGGTCGTCGTTGCGATCCACTCGGTCGCCCACCAGCTGCAGATCGGCCTGGATTTCGCCGCGGCCGATTTTCCGGCCCAGCACCAGGGCGAGCTTTTTCTCGGCACGGCGAGGGAGGCGTTCGTTGGCCTGGGCGTCTTCCGCCCGCTGCAGGGTGGCGCTGGCCTGCCACCACCAGGCGTCCAGTTGCGCCGAATACTCCAGCTCCAGGCCCTTCAGGCGAGCCAGGCCGATGTTGCTGGCCTGCCTGAGGGGGCCGTCGTACTCGATCAGGTCCTCCACCTCGGTGTAGAACACGGTGGCGGCGAGACGCTGTTCGTCGGTGGGCCGGTAGCGCAGGGAAATCTCGCCGGTTTCCGATTGCTCCGGGTCCAGGTCGGGGTTGCCGGCGAAGAAGCCACCGAAGCCCGGGTGGTAGAGCTCGTTGAGGGTCGGGGCCTTGAAGGCGGTGGCGTAGGAGCTGACCAGGCGCAGTCTGGGGCTCAGGTCCAGGCCCCAGGCCAGCGCGCCGGTGGTGTGGCCGCCGAACTCGCTGTGCTCGTCATGGCGCAGGCCGATCTCCAGGTCATGGCGGCCCCAGTCCAGCAGCAGGTTCATGTAGGCGGCGCTGTTGTGGGTGTCCTCGTCGAACACGGTGGCGCCGGTCCGGTCGTCGGTATTCCTGGCGCTGTCCCGCCAGTGACTGAGGCCGGCCACCAACAGGTGCTGACCGAAGCCCAGGTCGTGCTGCCAGTCCAGCGAGCGGCGGCGGGTCTTGATGGTGGACGGGCTGGTGGACGCGGTCTCGGAGCGATCCAGCGCCTGACCCAGCTGCAGCCGCTGGGACCAGTCGTCGGTCACGGCCCAGTCCAGCCGCGCATCCACCGTCTGATTGCGGTCATCGATACGCCCCTGGTCGAACTCGCTCTCGCCCTCGCTGTGCCACAGGCGCAGGCTGGCGGAAAGATTGTCGGTGAACTCGCCCCGCAGCTGCGTGCTGACGCTTTGCTGCTCGAAGCCGTCGTTGTCCGGGTGGTAGCTGAATGCATCCGGGTTGGTGGCGGAGAAGCCATCGCTTTGCGAGGCGGCGGCGCTGATGTCGAAGTGCAGCCGCTCGCTGCCGCCGCCGTAGCTCACCCGGCCGGAGCGGGTCTGGTAGGAGCCGGCTTCCACATCGGCGCTCAGGCCCTGGCCGCGACGGGTGAAGATCTGGATCACGCCACCGATGGCGTCCGAGCCGTAGAGCGCGGCCCGGGGGCCGCGGACGATCTCGATGCGCTCCACCTGATCCGGCGACAGGCTGTTCCAGTTGAACTGGCCGGTGGTGGCGGAGCTGGCGCGCACGCCGTCCACCAGCACCAGGGTGTGATCCCCCTGGGCGCCGCGCAGGAACACGCTGGTGTTGCCGCCCGGGCCGCCGTTGCGGCTGATGTCGATGGACGGCTGGGTGCGCAGCAGATCCACCAGGGAGCGCGGCTGCAGGCGTTCGATGGCTTGGCGGTCCACCACGGTGACGGCGGCCATGGCCTCGTCGCTGGTCTGGGCAACCCGGCTGGCGGTGACGACCACCGGGTCCAGGCGCTGTTCGCTGGCCGAGGCGGCGGTGGCGCTGGCGGCACCGGCCAGCAGGAGGGCGGAGATGAATCTGTCATGCATGGAATGGGTCCCTTCGCGCACACCCGCGCTGTTTTCTTAGGGTGGATAGTGCGTGAAGGGCGAAAAGGGGGCGGAAGGCGGGAGCCTGCTGCCCGGGATGTTATCGCCCTCCGCGACACTGTACCGGAACGCCTTGCGGCGTGGACTTCAGGCCGGTCTCCGGGCTTGCGAGTGGCTTGTGCCGTTAGCGCCTGCGCCTTCCCATGCCGAGGCACAGTGGCTTGTTGCGAGCGCTTACTCGCCTACCGTTGCGGGGGCAGCGCCGGATTCGTCCGCGGACTGTACCGGCTTCCCATTTCACCCTCTGCCGAGGGAACCTGAAGTGCTGTTGATGCTAGGGGCTGCGGCGGCTGACGTCAAGTATTGTATACCGTATACGCACGGCGTCCTCCCGCGGGAGCGCCCCCTCAAGCGAAGCTCACCGTCAGCTCCGCCAGCGGCAGTCCCTGTACCCGGCTGTGCCAGGTTTCCCCCGCCCTTATGCTCCGGGCCGGAGTCAGGGTGCCGGTGGTGATGATCTCCCCCGCCCGCAGTGGCTCGGCCCCGGCTTGGTGCAGGGTGCTCTGCAAGTGCGCCAGCGCCTGCAAGGGGCTGCCCAGCACATCGACGCCGCCGCCGCGCTCCTCCAGCTGCTCGCCCCGGTAGAGCTCGACGGTGAAGTCCCGCAGTCGCGCGGGCGTCAGATCCTCGGCGGGTATCGCTGTGCCGATGTACAGACGACCATGCAGGGCGGCGTCGGCGACGGTGTCCGCGGCGCTGAAGTCCCAGTCGGGCACGTGGGACTGGACGATTTCGAAGCCCTGGGCCACCCAGTCGAGGCAGCGCAACAGCTGCTCCGGCCCGCCGTCGGGGGCCGGGGTGTCGGCCAGGTGCAGCACCAGTTCGGGCTCCAGCTTGGGTTCGACGAAGCCGGCCAGCGGGCAGCGGGCCTGGTCATCGGTCAGATGGATGCTGCTGTGGCGGTAGACATGGGCCCAGATCGGTGCGTTCACGCCGTAGCGCGCCCACATGCGCGGGTTGGTGAAGCCGATCTTGCGGCCCACCGCCACGGCGCCCTCGGCCAGCCGGGCGCGATGCACCTCGTCCGCCAGGGCGTAGGCCTGGGCCAGGGTCAGGCCCTGCGGGCGGCGACTGAAGGGCTGTAGCGAGTGCGCCTGGTCCTGTGCCTGTTTCATCTCCCGGGCCCAGGCGTCGTGGGCGGGGTGCTGGGACATGGGGGGTCTCCCTGGGTTGATCGGCGCGACTCGTTGGCTGTGCGCCGGCCGCGACCCGTTCGCGGCCGGAAAGCCCAGCCTTACGCCGGCAGATACGCCCGGCCGTTGTAGCCGCTGATGACCCGGATCGGATGGCCGTAGACCCGCTCCAGGTACTCCGGGCGCAGGGCCTCGTGGGCGATGCTGGCCATGTGGCTGCCGTCGTCGAACAGCAGCAGGATGTGGTCGCAGAAGCGGGCGGCCAGGTTGATGTCGTGCAGCGTCATGACGATCAGGCCGTCATCGCGCCAGATGCGTTGCTGCAGCAGTTCCAGGATCTGAATCTGGTGCTGCAGGTCGAGATGGTTGGTGGGTTCGTCCAGCAGCCAGGCGCGGGGGTTCTGGGTCAGCAGGGTCGCCAGGCCCAGGCGACGACGCTCGCCGCCGGAGAGGGTGTTCACCGAACGCTGGGCGAAATCGGCCAAGCCCACATCCGCCAGCGCCTGATGGGCCACGGCCAGGTCCTCGGGCTGCTCCCAGGCCAGCGCCCCCAGATGCGGGTGCCGGCCCACCAACACGGTTTCCAGCACGGTGGCGGGGAAGGCGTCTTCGCTGTCCTGGGGCAGCAGGCCCAGTCGCTGTGCCCGCTGGCGGCGACTCCAGTCGTCCCGGGGCCGGTCCAGCAGGCGGATCTCGCCGGCGCTGGCCGGGCGCAGCCCCGCCAGGGTGTGCAATAGCGTGCTCTTGCCGGCACCGTTGCGCCCGAGGATGCCCCAGCACTGGGTGCGCTCCATGTTCAGCGCCAGATCCCGGCAGATGGTGCGCCCGCCAATCTCCACGTGCAGCCCGCGGGTGCTGATGACGTCGTCGCTCATGACCGGCTCCCCAGACTGCTGCTGCCCCGGCGCAGCAGGAAAAGAAAGAGAGGAACGCCGATCATCGCCGACAGCACTCCCACCGGCAGTTGTTCGGGGGCGAGCAGGGTGCGGGCGAGGGTATCGGCCAGCACCAGCAGGCTGCCGCCGGCCAGCACGCAGGCCGGCAGCAGCAAACGATGATCCGAGCCCACCAGCAGGCGCAGCAGGTGCGGTATCACCAGGCCGATGAAGCCGATGCTGCCGGCCAGGCTGACCGCCACGGCGGTGAGCAGGGAGGCCAGCAGGAACAGCAGCAGGCGCAGTTGCTTGAGCGGCACGCCCAACAGTTGCGCCTGCAGCTCGCCCCGGGCCAGCAGGTTCAGCGGCCGGGCCAGCGGCAGGGCGATAGCCAGCCCCGCCCCCAGTGCCAACGCGCCCCAGCCGGGGCCGGTGGCATTGCCCAGATCCCCCATCAGCCAGAACAGCATGCCGCGCAGGCTGGTATCCGGGCTGACGGCCAGCAGGAAGCTGATAAGCGCCCCCCAGCCCGCGGCCAGCACCACGCCGGTGAGCAGCAGCCGGCTGTTGGTCCAGCCGCCCCGGCCGTGGGACAGGACGAACACCAGCAGCATGGCCCCCATGGCGCCGCCGAAGCTCGCCAGCGGCAGCCACAGGCCGCCCAGCCCGAGGAGCAACACCAGCAGGGCCGCCACCGAGGCGCCCCCGGAGACGCCCAGGATGTAGGGGTCGGCCAGGGGGTTGCGCAGCAGAACCTGCATCAGCGCCCCGGCCAGGGCGAGCAGGCCGCCGGTGACGAAGGCGGTGAGTGCGCGCGGCAGGCGCAGTTCCAGCAGCACCTGGCTTGTCAGATCCTGGGCGCTGCCGTTGAGCGCGGCCCACAGCTCGCCGGCGGCGATGCTCACACTTCCGGCGGTCAGGGCAATCAGCAGACTCAGCAAGGCCAGCAGCGCGAGCAGCGGCAGGGCCAGCCAGGCGCGGTGCAGGGGGTGTCGCGGTCGGTGTTGCGCGAGTGTGTCGTTCATGCTGCCGGGCTCAGGCGCAACGGCGGAACATCAGGTCCCACACGCCATGGCCCTTGCGCAGGCCCCGTTGCTCGAACTTGGTCCGGGGGCGATCGCCCCGGTCGCTGAACTGCCCGTCGCCGGCGGTATTGGCAAAACCTTCGGCCGCGCTGAACACTGCCATCATGTGCTCGGCATAGGGCGCCCAGTCGGTGGCCAGGTGCACGAAGCCGTCCGGGGCGAGCTTGCGGCGCAGCAGCTGCGTCCACTCCGGCTGCACCAACCGGCGCTTGTGGTGGCGCTTCTTCGGCCACGGGTCCGGGAAGTAGAGCTGCAGCCCGCTCAGGCTTTCATCGGCGATCTGCCGGCGCAGCACCTCGGCGGCGTCACAGCTCATCAAGCGCAGGTTCTCCAGCTGCAGACGCTCGATGTGCATCAGCAGGTGCCCCACCCCCGGGCGGTGCACTTCTATGCCCAGATAATTCCGCTCCGGGTACAGTCGCGCCTGTTCGGCCAGGGAGTCGCCGTTGCCGAAGCCGATCTCCAGCACCACGGGTGCTTCGCGGCCGAACAGGGCCGGAAAATCCAGCGCCTCGGTGCCTGGCTCCAGGCCGTACACCGGCCAAAGCTCCTTCAGGGCCCGTTCCTGGCCTTCCGTGAGGCGGCCTTCGCGGCGCACGAAACTGCGTATCCGGCGCGGGACCGGCGCGGCTTGCTCGCTCATGGGCATGGACCTCAGAAAAACAGACCGTCCAAGGGCGAGGAGGCAGAGGCATAACGCTTGCGCGGAATGCGGCCGGCAAGATAGGCCTCGCGGCCGGCTTCCACCGCCTTGCGCATGGCGGACGCCATGAGCACGGGGTTCTGGGCGCAGGCGATGGCGGTGTTCATCAGCACGCCGGCGCAGCCGAGCTCCATGGCCACGGCGGCATCGGAGGCGGTGCCCACGCCCGCATCCACCAGGATGGGGACCGAGGCGTTCTCGACGATGGTGCGGATGTTGTAGGGGTTGCGGATGCCCAGCCCCGAGCCGATGGGCGCGGCCAGCGGCATCACCGCGACACAGCCCAGGTCCTCGAAGCGCTTGGCCATGATGGGGTCGTCGTTGGTGTAGACCATCACATCGAAGCCATCGGCCACCAGAATCTTCGCCGCCTCCAGGGTGGCGGGGATGTCCGGGAACAGGGTCTGCTGGTCGCCCAGCACCTCGAGCTTGGTCAGATTGTGACCGTCGAGCAGTTCGCGGGCCAGGCGGCAGGTGCGCACCGCGTCTTCCACGGTGTAGCAGCCGGCGGTGTTGGGCAGGATGGTGTAGCGGTCGGGCGGCAGCACATCGAGCAGGTTCGGCTCGTTGGGATCCTGGCCGATATTGCTGCGGCGGATAGCCACGGTGATGATCTCGGCGCCGGCGGCCTCGGTGGCCGCGCGGGTCTCTTCCAGGTCCTTGTACTTGCCGGTGCCGGTGAGCAGGCGGGAGCGGAACTCGCGCCCGGCGATGGTGAAGGTATCCATAGTGTGTTCAGCGTGTCCGGTGTTTGGTCTGTTCGGGCCGCGTGTTTCAGCCGCCGCCGATGGCATTGACGATTTCCACCCGCGCGTCGGGCGGCAGTCGGAAGTGGGCGTGCTCGCTGCGGGGCACGATCTCCTGGTTTACTTCCAGGGCCACGCGGCGCCCGCCCAGCTGCAGCTGTTCCAGCAGTTCGGCGATGGTGAGCTGATCGGCGACTTCGCGTGTTTCGCCGTTGACAGTGATTCGCATGCTAAACCCTCCAGCCACGAGGCCCGATAGTCTACACCGTATGGGCCGTGGGGGGAGGGTTCGGCGGGCTCGCGCCGGCGCGGGGACTTCGGCATAATAGGCCGCGCCCAGCAAGCGGGTGTAGCTCAATGGTAGAGCTTCTGGTTCCCAACCAGATGACGAGGGTTCGATTCCCTTCACCCGCTCCATTATTCCTTCTCGCGCGCCGGCTCAAGCCGCCAGCCGCTCCTAGGGGGCAGTTGCGCCGGGCTTGCGCCGGTGCGGCAGGTAACCCTCGGCGGCCAGTTTCTCGTGCAGGTCCCGGGGCGCGAACTTCAGATAATCCTTGCCCACCTCCTGAAGGTCAGCGGCCCGGGGCAGGCTGTCCTTGATCAGTGGGCGCAGAACGCCCAGAAAGCGCGGCTCCGCGCAGAGCACAATGTGTTCCACGCCCTGTCGGTCGATCAGCTCACTGAGTGCGCGGCTGATATCGCGCCCGAAGCGGCGTTCTTCTTCCAGATCGTGCTGCTCCCGGTGCTCGTCATAGGCGTGGGCCTCGCCCGGCGCATAGCCGCCACCCCGTGGGCCGCCTTCCGCGCCGCCCGCGCGATTGCGTCCGCGGCGCAGGTCGGTCCAGATATGCTCCTCGTGGGCATGGTGCGTGGGGTTCGCCAGGGTTTGTCGTTCCACCAGGTTCGGTCCCGATTCCATCTCGGGCACCTCCGCCGGCTCCAGGGTGTAGAGCCGGGCGCCACCGCCGGCCGCCACCAGTACGCAATAATCGCTCATGGGCATGCCCTCCCTGGCCATGGTCCGCGCCCTGTCTCCAGCCATGGGGGAGGCGCCGCGCCAACTCAATGCTGTGTGCGGGAAGGGCGGCGCTATGTATGATCAACACAGCCGTGTCTTGCAGTGAATACGAAGGAGCGTAATGCCATGAAGGGGTTGTTCAAATGGCTGGGCATCATACTGGGGGGGTTGATCGCCCTGGTGCTCATCGGGGTGGTAGCCGTGCTGCTGCTGGTGGACCCGAACGACTACCGGGACGACATCAGCCGGGCGGTAAAGGAGCGGACCGGCCGTGAGCTGCGCCTGGAAGGCGATCTGGAACTGAGTTTCTTCCCCTGGCTGGGCGTGCGCACCGCCGGTGTGAGCTTCAGCGACGACCCGGCCTTCGGCGAGCAGCCCATGCTGCAGGTGGCCGAGGCCGGTGTGGCCATCCAGGTCATGCCCTTGCTGCTGCGCCAACAAGTGCGCATGGACACCCTGGTGCTGGAGGGCGCGCGCATTCGACTGATCCGGGACCAGCGCGGCCGCGCCAACTGGGAAGTGCTCGCCGAGCAGCTTCAGGCCCGCGGCGAGGCCAAGGACGGAGAGTCCCGGCCCGGCCCCGAGGGGCCACCGGAGGACACTGGCGGCAAGCCGCCGCTTGAAGCCTTGGCGCTGGGCGGCGTGCGGATCGTGGATGCCCAGGTGCTGTTCGAGGACCGGCAGGCCGGCACGCGCATCGAAGCCGCGCCCATGAACCTCACCCTGGGTGAGCTGAAGCTGGGGCAGCGCGTTCCCCTGCAGGCCGATTGGGTGGTAAGCGGCAGCGAGTTGCCGCGCCTGGTCGGCGAGCTGAGCGCGGGGCTCAGCCTCAGCGAGGCCTTGAGCGAGCTGCGGGTGCAGGAGCTGCAGCTGGATCTGAACCTGAGTGGCGAGCAGATCCCCGGCGGCGAGCTGCCGCTGCGGGTAAGCGGCAACCCTCTGTATTTCATCGAGGAAGGGCGGCTCAGCCTGCCGGATCTGCGGGTGGTCATGGACGAGCTGGTGCTCCACGCCCAGGTGCAGGCCGAGCAGCTGCAAAGCGACCCGCGGGTCAGCGCGGCCCTGAACGTGCCGGCCTTCAATCTGCGTGATCTGCTCCAGCGTCTGCAGATCGCCCTGGAAACCCGCGACGAGCAGGCCCTGCGAGCGGTGGGCCTGCAGGCGCAGCTCGGCTGGGCCGGCAACACCCTGAGCCTGCGGGATCTGAACCTGCAACTGGACGAGACCCGCGCCACCGGCCAGGCCACCGTGCGCCGCTTCGCGCCGCTGGCGGCCAATCTGCGTCTGGATGTGGACCGCATCAATGTGGACCGCTACCTGCCGCCTCCGGCCGAGGGTGAATCGCCCAAGGCCGCCACCCCGGGCTCCGCGGGTGCGGCCGCCGCCGAGGGGCTGCCGCTGGAGCTGCTGCGGGAGCTGAACATCGACGGGCGAGTGAGCATCGGCGAGATGATCGTCTCCGGGCTCACCACCCGCAACATGGTCGTGCAACTGCGCGGCAACAATGGCCAGATCCGCCTGCACCCGTTGAGTGCGGATCTTTACGAAGGCCGTTATGAAGGCGATGTGCGCCTGGATGCCCGGGGCGAGGCGCTGAAGGTGAGCCTCGACGAGCAGCTCCGGGGCGTGCAGATCGGCGGCCTGCTGCAGGATCTCACCGGCCGCTCCTGGCTCACCGGCACCGCCAACCTGAACCTGGCTGCCAGCACCCTGGGGGCATCCGTGACCCAGTGGCTGGAGCAGCTGGATGGTCGGGGCGCGTTCAGCCTCAACGACGGCGCCATCCAGGGCATCAATGTCCGCCAGGCCCTGCGCACCGCCGCCGCCCGCTTGCAGGGCAAACCGGCGCCGGCCGCCGCGGACGACAACACGGTGTACGAAGACCTCAAGGGCAGCATGACCATCGACGGCGGGGTGCTGCGCAACAACGACTTCAACGCCGAGATCTCCGGCGCGGCCCTGGCCGGCGGCGGCAGCCTGCGGCTGTCCGACCAGACACTGGATTACCGCCTGACGGTGAACCTGCAAGAGCCCATCGAGGGCCTGGAAGAGCTGCAGGGCCAGCCCATTCCGCTGCGCCTCACCGGCCCGATCACCTCGCCCAGGCTCAGCGTGGACCTGGAGAGCGTGCTCAAGGCCCGGGTCCGGCAGGAGCTGGACGAGGAAACCGACAAGGCGAAGAAGAAGCTGGAGGAGAAGTTGCGCGAGGAGCTGGGTGAAGAGGGCGCCGAAGAGTTGGACAACGCCCTGCGTAAGCTGCTGCGCAACCGCGACTGAGCATGCAGCCGCGTCTGATCGAGGAGTCGGCCCCGGTGCCGCTGAGGCCGGGCGAGTTCGCCCGGCGCGTGCTGGCCTGGTTTCGAGTGCACGGCCGTCACGATCTGCCCTGGCAGCATCCGGCCAGCCCCTACCGGGTGTGGGTCTCCGAGGTCATGCTGCAGCAGACCCAGGTCGCGACAGTCATTCCCTACTTCCAGCGTTTCATGGAGCGCTTTCCCGATGTGCGAGCGCTGGCCGGGGCCGAGCAGGATGAAGTGCTGCATCTGTGGTCCGGCCTGGGCTACTACGCCCGGGCGCGCAATCTGCACCGGGCCGCGGGGGTGATCGTCGAACAGCATGGTGGCGAGATGCCCGGCACGCTGGAGGCCGTGCAGGCCCTGCCCGGCATTGGTCGCTCCACCGCCGGGGCCATTCTGTCGCTCTCCCGCGGCGAGCCCCAGCCCATTCTGGATGGCAACGTGAAACGGGTGCTGGCGCGCTTCCACGCCGTGCCCGGCTGGCCCGGAGAATCCGCGACCCTGCGCAGGCTCTGGGCTCTGTCCGAGCAGCTGACCCCGGGGCGCGATACCGGCGCCTATAATCAGGCGATGATGGATCTGGGGGCGACCCTGTGTACCCGCGCCAGACCCCGCTGCGGCGAATGCCCCGTGAATGAGGCCTGCCGGGCCGCCGCCGCCGGCACCCAGGCGGACTACCCCGGGCGCAAGCCGCGCAAGCGCCTGCCGGTGCGGCGCACCCGCATGCTGCTGCTGGAAAGCGAAGAGGGGGTGCTGTTGCAGCGCCGCCCGCCCGCGGGCCTGTGGGGCGGGCTGTGGAGCCTGCCCGAACTGGACGCGGAAGACGACTGGCGGGACTGGTGCGCCCGGCAGGGGCTGGCGATCGGGCAGGCCGAGGACTGGCCGGTGCTGCGGCATACCTTCAGCCATTTCCATCTGGACATACAGCCGACGCGGCTACGGGTGCGGGCGCATCCGGGTGGCGTCATGGAAGGGGAGCGGGCGCTCTGGTATAACAGCCGCGCGCCGCAATCCCTGGGCCTGGCCGCGCCGGTGGCGCGGCTGCTGAGCCGTTTGACGGAGGACTGAGCCGATGACGAGAACCGTGCAGTGCGCGAAGCTGGGCCGCGAAGCCGAGGGCCTGGACCGGGTGCCCTACCCCGGCGAACTGGGGAAACGCGTCTATGAGAGCGTGTCCAAGGAAGCCTGGCAGGCCTGGCTGGGCCAGCAGACCATGTTGATCAACGAATACCGTCTGAGCCCGATGGACCCCAAGGCGCGCAAGTTCCTGGAAGGGGAGATGGAGCAGTTCTTCTTCGGTGGTGGTTCGGCTGCCCCGCCGGACTATCAGCCCCGGTAAGACCGGGCGCGCTTGACGAGCGGCGCCGAATACGGTTGAATTGGCGCCCTTCCTGGCCGGGTAGCTCAGTCGGTAGAGCAGGGGATTGAAAATCCCCGTGTCGGCGGTTCGATTCCGTCCCTGGCCACCAAATTGCTTGAAGCAGAAGGCCCAGCCATGCGCTGGGCCTTCGCCGTCTCTGGGGACGAAAATCCCCGCGCCGGGGCATTTCCGGGAGATTGGCGGCAGGGAAGGCAGGGAGATCAGGGATAGACAGGCTGGCCGCCGCCCACGGTGGGGAATACGGCGGCGTCCGGTGCCTTCCCGATCAGCTCGGTCAGTGCTGTTTCCAGTGTTTCGGCCGCAAAGGGCTTGGTCAGCGTGAGGGCAAAGCCGGCGTCCTGGCAGCGCTGCCTGATCGCCTGTGTGACCAGCCCGGTGAAGGCGATCGCGGGCACCGCCGAAGCATCGTAGCCGTCGCCCTCGCGCAGGCGCTGCAGGCACTCGAAACCGTCCGGCCCCGTGCCCAAGCGCAGATCGATCGGCAGCGCCGCGTAGGGCGGCTATCCTACGGCTCGACGGCGGCGGACTCACCGGAGCGCGCTCGTCGTATCGTGGGTGCTGTCCACGCGCAGGCGCTCTGCCAGGAGAAACTCCAGCGACTCGCGCACGGCATCATGCCGGGGTCTCATTTTCTCCCCTCCCGGGGCCGGTGTCACCCACGCGCTCATCCGGTCAGGCTCGTCGTGAGGAACATCGCGCCCGGTGGCGCTGGCGGCTCGGTTCCCTCCGGGCCATTCGTAGGAACGAGCGCAAAATGCCGGCATGGTGTGTCCAGAGTAGTAGCTGGCTTCTACCACTACCGGTTTTGTGTTGCCCCTTAGATCCCCAATGAGTTAGCCAAGGCAAGACTAAAGGGTTGTATCTCGTGGAGCTTTGGCAAGTCATCGTGCTGGCGCTGCTGCCGTTCGCGGGCAATTTTGGTGGCGGCATGCTGGCAGAGGCGATTATGACCACCGAGCGCCGGGTGAGCATCGCACTGCATGGCGCGGCGGGTATCGTCTTTGCGGTCATTGCGGTGGAGCTGATGCCGCGGGTGTTGGAGAACACGAAGCCCTGGATCGTGGTGCTGGGCTTTTGCATCGGGGGCGTTCTCTCCATCGTGCTAAAGCAGGTGGTAAAGCGGGTTCAGGCGCAGCGGGGCGGCAAGGCTGGCCCCTGGATGATCTACATCGCCGTCTCCACCGATCTTTTCACCGATGGCCTTTTGATCGGCACCGGCTCGGCCGTCTCCTTCTCGCTGGCCCTGTTGCTCGCGGTCGCGCAGGTACTGGCTGATATCCCCGAAGGCTTTGCCAGTATCGCGAACTTCCGCAGCCAGCGCATTCCGCGGCGCACCCGCGTTCTACTGTCGCTGGGCTTTGCCATTCCCATTCTGGTGGCCGCTATCGGCAGCTATTGGCTGCTGCGCGATGCATCAAGCGCTTGGCAAATGGGCATTCTCTCGGTTGCCACCGGCATGCTGGTGGTATTGGCGGTGGAGGATATCGTGCCCGAGGCGCACGAGAGCGAGGACTTTCCGCTTGCTACCGGCGCAGTCATTGGTGGATTTGCGCTTTTTACCCTCATCTCCTCCTACTTCGGGGCCTAACCGCAAAGGTACAGACGGCCATCCGTGCTCATAGGCTCTATCTCATGAACATAGCGCGGAGGCAGCGCTGGATCATCTAGCCCACGTGATCCGGTATCCAACCGCGCGAGACCGGCTGGTACGGCGCCGACTGCACAGCCCGTGTAGCCACCGCACAGTGCTGAAACTGGCCCTCAAGATGAGAGTATGGGATGATCCGGATGCGTGACGCGCCCATGGCTTTTAGCTCTGTCACGAGAAAACCGTGAGGCTTCTTTACCGATGACCTTAGAGACTGGCCAACACCAATCACTGTTGCGGCGATGCGTGCCGGCGCTGGTGGTGGTGCTTGTCTGCCAGTTTCTGCTGGGCTTCGCGATGCACCAGCATATCTCGGCAGACTGCGAAGCCTCGAGCGTCGTCCATTCCGACTATCAGCAGCTCGATCAGCATCCGGATCAGGTCGACGTCACGCCCGACAGGCTTGTCAACGCCTTCGATGGCGGTAGTGATCTGCCCGCCATTTTCCTTGTAGCGGTACTTCTGCTTGCCTGGATTCTCCCGCGGGTGAGCATCTCCCCGCGCTATGAGAGCAGTCCGCCACTTCCCGCCCAGTACGCGTCTCGTCCCCTGACGCGTGCCCCTCCTTTCGCCTGACGACATCGTTCTGAGTCTCGGACAGCAGCACTGCTGTTCGCCAGTTACCGCACATCCGGCCTAAGCCGGAGAGTCGGAGTGTTGTCATGCGCAAGATATCTGTTTTGCCTCGCGTCCGCCTGGCGCGGTCGATCGTTTTCGCGACTAGCCTGTCACTGTTGGTGCCGCTGGCGGCAAAGGCCGACGAGTGGACGCTTGAGAGTAGCGCCGCGCGCGCATTGGAAGTCTCACCATCACTTGCCGGCGCCCGCGCGAACGTGATGGTGCAGCGCGGCGAGCTTCATGAGGCGGGCCGCTGGCCGAATCCGAGCTTCGAGATCGCGGCCGGGGACAGGCTCGGTCAGGAAACCGGAGACGGTGGCTGGGACGTGCAGGAGTATGCCTTCAGTCAGCCGCTCCCCATCGGGGGGCGCCTCGGTGCGCAGCGCCGAGCTGCCTCGGAGGCGCTTGATGCGGCGCAGGCCGCCACCGGCGCGACCGCGCTTGAGATCGAGCGGATCACGGCGAGGACGTTCCACCGCCTACAGTGGGCACGCGAACGCGTCGAGCTGGCACAGGCGCAGTTAGAGCGCGCGCGCGAGTTCCGCCGGATCGCAAAGCGACGTGCTGCCGCCGGCGACATTCCGGGGCGCGAGGCGCTGCGGCTCGAGGTTTTGGCCGCGGAGGCTGAAGCCGCACTCGACGACGCCCGTCGCGAGGAGGCGGCAATGCGCCTGCGCCTCCTCAATCTGCTGAAGCTGCCGGACGACCTGTCCTTCGCACTCTCGCCCTTGCGCGCTCCTGGAAGTCCACCCCCGCTCGAACGGCTGGAAGCTCAGTTGGCAGAGCACCCGGCATTGCGCGCCGCCCGCGAGAGTGCCGAGGCGGCCTCCGCCCGTGTCGACGTGGCACGCGCGGAGCGTATTCCGGACCTGGAACTGCGTGCCGCCCGCGAAGAGGAGATTTTCGATGGCGCGCGCGAGCCGGCCTACTCCATTGGCCTTCAGGTCGAGATTCCGCTGTGGAGTACCGGTAGCGGGTATGTCACTGCTCGCCGGGGCGAGGCGATCCGCGCCATCCAGGAGTACCAGCTACGGCTACGCGAGCATCGGGGCGCACTGGAGGAGAGCTACGCTCAGCTGACCCGTCTGTTGGAGCGCCTCGCGCGCCACGAGCAGCAGGTGCTTGAACCTGCGCGGCGTGTGCTTGCGTTGACCGAGAAAGGCTATGCGGCCGGTGAACTGGGCTTGGCGGCATTGATCGACGCCACCCAGGCCGAGTGGCGTGCTGCCCAGCAGCAGCGGGATCTGCTGCTGGAAGCGCGGGCGCAGGAGGCGGATTTACGCCTCGCTGCCGGTGAACGCCTTACGCAGGCTCGGGAGGCCGCCGAGTGACCGAGCAGAACCTCACGATAGCGCGAGCTCATGCGACGTGCCACGCCACTGACGGGCGTGACCGCCGTGCGCGGCCCGTACCGCGCGTGTCTCACGATGCGCTGACGAATACACCAGAGAGTTTTTCCATGGCTTTAATAGTTGATTTCTTGAGTAAGCGATACCGGCTAACGACGGTCCTTTTGGCCGTAGTGCTGGTAGCAGGATGTGGTGATGGTTCGCCAGGCAGCGCTGCTGAGGGCGCCGGTCAGGACACACACGTCGCGGCGCAGAAGGCCGATGCGGACCACGAGGACGGCGAGGACCACGACGACCATGAAGGCGGCGAGGACCACGACGAGCACGGCGATGAAGAACGGATCGTGCGTTTGACCCAAAAGGAGCTTGCCGAGTTCGGCATCGAGGTGCGCACGGCGGAAGGTGGAGCGGTCACGGTAACGCGCCAGTTACCGGGGGAAATCGTCTTCGACCCGGACCTCGTCGCACGCGTCACACCGCGGGTGCAGGGCGTGGTGCAGGAGATTCTTAAGCGTACGGGGGATCGAGTGCAGCAAGGCGACGTGCTGGCGGTGCTCGCCAGTCGGGAGCTTGCACAGATCAAGTCCGATTATCTCTCCGCCCAGGCACGCCTCGATCTGGTCCAGGCAACCTTTGAGCGTAAGCAGCGCCTTGCCGAGCAGCAGATCACCTCGGAGGCGGAGGTGCTGGAGAGCCGGCAGGCCCTGCGCGAGGCGAAGCTTGCGCTGCAATTGGCCGAACGTAAGTTGCAGGCACTCGGGCTGAGTCGCCAGCAGATTGGCGAGCTCGGCGGACAGGGTGAGGCTGCGCTGGCGCGCTATGAGCTCACCGCGCCCATCGCTGGGACCGTTATCGAGCGGCACCTGACGCGCGGCGAGACCACCGCCGCCGAGGCGGATCAGCCGCCATTCGTGATCGCCGACACGGAAACCGTCTGGGCGCAGCTCACCGTCTATCCGCGCGATTTCGGCGCAGTGCACGCGGGTCAGAAGGTCACGGTGATTGCCGACGGCGGCGACTTGACTGCCGAGGGCACCATTGACTACGTCACGCCGCAGATGCGGGAGGCGACACGCTCGGCTACGGCGCGTGTGGTGCTTGATAACCCGGATGGCCGTTGGCGCCCGGGGCAGTTCATCACGGCCCGGGTTCAGGTCGCCCAGGCCCAGGCGGACGTGGTGATCCCGGAGTCGGCCCTGCAAACCGTCGAACAGGAATCGGTTGTGTTCGTTCTTACCGATGAAGGCTTCGAGCCGCGCCCGGTGCGACTTGGCCGTCGTGCCGAAGAGAAGGTGGAGATCGAAGCGGGTCTGCGCCCGGGGGAACGCTATGCCGCCACTAACACCTTCACGCTCAAGGCCGAGCACGGGCGTGAGGCGCTTGAGGGAGCCGGTCATGCGCACTGACGCGCCGACCAGCCAGCGCAGGGGTGGCTCCCGCCGCTCCGCCCCCTCCAATACGCCACCTCTTAGGCACTGCATACGAGTCTGAAGCATGATCGAACGAATTATTGACCTTGCGCTGCGCAGCCGGCTGCTCATGCTGGTCCTGGCGCTTGCGGTGATCGGCGGCGGCCTCTTCAGCTGGCGGCAGCTGGCTGTAGAAGCGCAGCCCGATGTGTCGCCGACGCTGGTCCAGGTGTTCACCGTCACTGAGGGCCTGGCGCCGGAGGAAGTGGAAACCTACGTCACCTATCCCGTCGAGCGGGCGATGACCGGGCTTCCCAATGTGGCGGAGGTCAGGAGTATCTCCAATTTCGGCCTCTCGGTGGTCAGCGTCTATTTCGAAGACGGCACGGACATGTACTTTGCGCGCCAGCTCGTCGGCGAGCGCGTGCAGGAGGCGCGCGAGCAGATTCCCGAGGGCTTCGGCGAGCCGGAGATGGGTCCGATCTCCACCGGTCAGGGGCTCATCCTCTACTACTACCTCGATGCGCCGCCGGAGCGCTACAGCCTCACCGAGCTGCGCGCCATACAGGACTGGCTGATCAAGCCGCAGCTGGAGACGGTGCCCGGAGTCACCGAGGTGCTCGGCATCGGCGGCTTTGAGAAGCAGTATCAGGTCAACGTCGACCCCGACGCCTTGCTGCGCTACGACTTGACGCTCGATGAGGTGATCGAGCGCGTCGAGGCCAACAATCTCAACGTGGGCGCCCAGTTCATCGAGCAGCGCGGCGAGCAGTTCGTGGTGCGCTCGGAGGGCCTCGCACAGGGCGTGGAGGATCTCAGAGCCATCACTGTCAAGACCGAGGACGGCACGCCGATCAGGCTTGAGGATGTGGCGCAAATCGAGATCGGCGGTGCGGTGCGCCAGGGCCTGCAGACCCTCAACGGTGAGCGCGAGGTCGTCTCCGGCATGGTCGTGCAGCTCTACCAGGCCGACACGTCCGAGGTCATCGAGCGGGTCGAGGCGAAGCTCGCACAGATCGGCGAGAGCCTGCCCGAAGGCGTCTCCATCGTGCCCTATTACGAGCAAGGCACGCTGGTGCAGAACAGCGTCGCCACGGTCACGGACGCACTGCTCCAGGGCATCGTGCTGGTAGCGCTGGTGCTGCTCGTCTTCATGGGCGGCCTGCGCCCCAGCGTGGTGGTGGCGCTCGCCATCCCCTTCTCGGTGCTGTTCGCGGTCATCGCCATGCACTGGTTCGACATTTCCGCGAACCTGATGAGCCTTGGCGGGCTGGCCATCGCGATCGGCATGATGGTGGACGGCACCATCGTGATGGTCGAGAACGTTGACCGTCATCTGCGCGAGGCCGTACCCGATGAGCCGCGCATCCATGTCGTCGGGCGCGCCTGCCGTGAGGTGGCCCAACCGGTGGTGTTTGCGATCGCCATCATCATCATCGTGTTCGTGCCGCTGTTCACGCTCACCGGCGTCGAGGGCAAAACCTTCCGCCCGCTCGCCTACACCGTGGCCCTGGCGATGCTCGGCTCGCTGGTCTACGCCCTGTTACAGGCCCCCGTGCTCAGCGACCTGCTGATGCGCCGCCCGGCCCAGCGCAAGAGCAAGGCTGCGGCGTCGGATAGGAGCGAGGGCACCGCCCAAGGCGAGTCGTGGATCGTTCGCGCGCTGCTGGTGCCCTACCGGCCGCTGGTGCGCTTTTTTATCCGCCAGCGCTGGATCGCGGTGGCCCTGGCGATCGGGCTAATGGTCGCCGGCGCGGCCATCTTCCCAAGGCTCGGCAGCGAATTCTCGCCCCGCCTCGCCGAGGGCGATCTGATCGTCAACCTGACTCTGGCTCCGTCGATTTCCCTGGACGAAGCCACGCGGCTCACGCTGCTCGCCGAGAAGCGGATGCTCAGCGTCCCGGCTGTGGAGGCGGTGGTCAGCCGCATCGGCCGCGGCGAAGTGGGCGCCCACGCCGACCCGATCAACTCGGTGCACGCCTTGGTCGTGCTCGCGCCGCGCAGCGAGTGGGCCGAGCTCGGCTTCGACTCGCAGGGCGATATCGAGCGAGCGCTAAGACAGACGCTCGATGGCATGCCCGGCGTGATGGCAAACCTCACCCAGCCGATCCAGCTCTCGGTTGACGAGCTGGTCGGCGGCGTGAGAGCGGATCTGGCGATCAAGCTCTTCGGCGATGATCTGGCGACGCTCAAGCGCAAAGCCGACGAGATTGCCGCTGTGGTGCGCGAGGTGCCGGGTGCGGCGGATGTGCAGACCGAGCAGGTCACCGGCACGCCGCAGCTGCGGATTCGTCCGGACCGCCAGGCGCTGTCTCGCTACGGGATCGATCTGGCGACGGTGCAGAATGCGATTAGCGCCGCCGTCGGGGGCGTCGAGGCTGGTCAGATCTTCGAGGGGACGCGCCGGTTTGATATTTACATCCGCTACCAGGAGCGATTCCGCGACGACGCCGAGGCGATCGCCGATCTCCTGGTCCAGGCGCCCGACGGGCAGGATGTACCGCTAGGTCAGCTCGCCACCATCGAGGCCATCGAAGGCCCGCGGCAGATCACCCGCGAGAATGCCCAGCGCTACATCACCGTGCAGGCCAACGTGGAGGGGCGCGACATCGGCAGCTTGGTGCAAGACGCTCAGGCGGCGATCGACCGGGAGGTCGAGCTTCCAGCCGGCTACATCCTGGACTGGGGCGGCCAGTTCGAGTTGCAGCAGGAGGCCAATGCGCGTTTCGCGGTGGTCATCCCCGTCACCCTCGCGCTCATTTGCCTGATGCTCTACATGAGCTTCGGCTCGATCAAGAGCACCGCTTTGATCCTGCTCAACATTCCGCTGGCGCTGGTGGGCGGCGTCGCCGCGCTGTGGTTGAGCGGTCAGAACCTCTCGGTGCCGGCCTCCGTGGGATTTATCGCCTTGCTCGGCATCGCGCTGGAGAACGGCATGGTGCTGGTGACCTATCTCAATCAGCTGGTGAAGTCCGGGGTGCCGGTGGACGAGGCTTCGGTCCGCGGCGCGAGCCTGCGCGTACGGCCGGTGCTGATGACCGCCGTGACGACGGCGCTAGGGCTGGCGCCGCTGTTGTTCGCAACCGGCACCGGTAGCGAAGTGCAGCGGCCGCTGGCGGCGGTGGTGGTCGGTGGGCTAATCACCTCCACCGTGCTCACGCTGCTGGTGATACCGGCGCTCTATAAGTGGTTTGCCGTCCGCGTCGAGCCCGAAACCGGCGCCTGAGTAAGCTGTGAGCAAGAGCCAAGGACGGCGCATGGCGTCCCTGTAGGAGAGCGCGTCCCTAATCGGAGGCGCCGCTCCCGCAGGTTTCTAGTGAACGGTGTAACCCAAGCATGCTGAGGAGATTGTCATGAAGAAAATCGAGGCGTTCATCAAGGAGGAGAAAGTGGAGGAAGTCACGCGTGCGCTTCGTCCGATCGAAGGCCTGACGGGCATGACCGTGCTCCGGGGGGAGGGCTTCGGTCGACGACATGAAGGCAGCGAACTGGCCCCGACACCGGAGATGATCCACGACTTCCGCCAAGTGGCCCGAGTCGAGGTCTTCTGTATGGATGCACTGGCTGAAACCGTGGTTGCCGCTATCGAGAAGGCAGCCCACACCGGCTTGCGTCACGATGGCAAGATCTACGTACTACCGGTTGAGCAGGCAGTACGGGTTAGCTCGGGCGAACGCGGCGAGGGGGCGATTTGACGGTCCCTCCATGGCGGCCGGGCCCTATACCCGGCCAGCAGACTCCGCTGAGAGTGTCTCAATGATGCGGCAGTCATCGATGGTGCCTCCTGCGCAGCATACGCTCAGGCGCTCGAGCTCGGCCTCCAGGGCGCGCAAGTCACGGAGGCGCATTCGCACCTGCTCGAGCTGTTCTACAACCTTGGCGTCGACCGCGGCACAGGAGGTTTCACGCTCATCGGCAAGGCTAAGCAGCTCACGAATATCGTCCAGACTAAAACCCAATATGCGGCTGCGCCGGATAAAGAGCAGACGGTCGCGCTCGACCTCGGTATAGAGGCGATAGCCTGCGGCGGTACGGCCTGCGGAGGGCAGCAGCCCCAGACGCTCGTAATAGCGAATCGTTACAGCCTTGGTGCCGGTGGCCTTTGCCAGCTGCCCCACCGTGTAGTGCTTGTCAACACTCACCATCATCCTCCTCGCTTGACCTTATAGTCGCTACAACCCTCATTCTACCGCCAATGATTCCTGGATGAGGATCGGACAATGAATAGCTGCTGCGAGAACAAGGCCGGCGAGCTCGCCCAGCTGCGTGCCAAGCAAGGGCGCGTGCTCTACATCGTGCTCGCCATCAACGCCGTGATGTTTCTCTTCGAGTTCATCAGCGGCTGGTTGGCGCGCTCGACGGCGCTGCTCGGTGACTCGCTCGATATGTTCGGCGATGCCTCGGTATACGCGCTGACGATCTACGCCCTGCAGCGTAGCGCCCGCACGCGCGCGGCTGCGGCTCTATTCAAGGGCGCGTTCATGCTGCTGTTTGGTCTCGTCGTCATCGGAGATGCCCTGCGCAAGAGCGTGCTGGGCGTGGTGCCCGAGGCCGAGTGGATGGGTGTCGTTGGGCTAATCGCGCTCGCTGCCAACACGGTGTGCTTCATGCTGCTCTATCGCCACCGCAGTGACGATCTCAACATGCGCTCGACCTGGCTGTGCTCCAGGAATGATCTCATCGCCAACACCAGCGTGATCGCCGCGGCGGTACTCGTGGGCCTCACGGGCACGCTGTGGCCGGACGTCCTGGTCGGTCTTGCCATCGCCGCGCTCTTTCTGCACTCGGCTTGGCAGGTGCTCAGGGAAGCTTGGCAAGAGTGGCGTGCACACAGCCCGCAGACGGTTGAGACAGTGTCAACTGTGGAGCCGTCCGGCGCATGTTGTGGCACTGACATCGTAGCGAGGGCAGATAGCTGCTGCGGCACCGATGCTGCGGCACAGGCGGATAGCTGTTGTGGAGCGAGTGCCGTAGACGCAAAAACCAAGAGCGAGCGCGAGCAATGCACAACGCACTGAAGTCACTCTACCGGGACGAGCTTGCCGCGGCGCAGGCGGCCGAGGCGCGGGGCAATCTCCCGCAGGCCTTCGCGCACCTTGAGCGCGCTCACATCCTGGGTCAGCGCTTTGCGCTGGCACATGCGGCGACCCACCTGCGCATGCTCAGGCTCGGCTGGCAGTTGCGGGATGCGCGCGAGGTACGCGGCCAACTCTCGCGCGCGCTGGCGGCGCTGCTCTTTTCGCGCATCTGGGTGCCCGTCGGCAATACCGGGCGGGCGAATGTCAGTGCCTTCAGACCGATGCCGCTGCCCGAAGATCTAGCGCGGGTGCTGGTCGAGTCCTAAGCGCACGTGGATGAGGCGCGCACACGGGTTTCGAGGTATGGCGCTAGCGACTAATCGGCCGGACGGGTGTGGAGCCGGAGGTTGTCTATGCCTGCTGGTTCACCCGCATATCATCCTCGTGGCGTTTCTGCCGCCCATGCCGTGGCCGTCCGGCCGTTCGGCGATCGACACCAACTCATGAGGATGAACCCATGCTGTCCCTGATTTCCCCCTGCGCGTCCGCGCTGTCCCATCTCGATCTGCCCAGCTCCAGCTCGTCCTGGCTGCCGAGCGAAGTGGATTTGACGGTGAATCTGACCCTGCGCCGCTGACCGGCATCCAGCGACCCTACCGCAACCCCCATGGCCTTCGCGGGCCATGGGGGTTTTTCGTTTCTGTCTACCGCAAAGAGGTCTTCGTCATGACCGACGACAATATCCCCTACTACCACCTGCTGAGAGAGGGCACCGCGACCAAGCTCGGCCAGCGCGCCCAGGGCACGATCACCTACCGCTGGCTGGCCGACCCCGAGCACGAGCAGCTCTTTGTCGCCCTCACCGGCAATGAGAGCGGTGGCTACTTCAGCCGGGAGATCGTCCCGTTTCAGGCCGTCGAGGCGTGTTTCGCCCATCAGGACGAGGCGCTGGCGTTTCGCACCCGTATCTTCCGCCAAGCCTTCGTGGGCAAGAGCACCAACAACGCCGGCTTCCTTGCCGCCATCCTCCGGGCTGAAGGACTGCTGGGGCCGGCGCCGGAGGCGGCGCATGAGTATGTCCGCCTGGGCAACTGGGCCGCGTGGACGGCCGAGATGCTCCAGGGCGCGAGTCTCGGCACCGTGGGTGCGCCTCCATCCGCTGCCGCAGGGAAGGCGGGGGCCGCAGGGATAGCCGAGACGGCGAGCGCTGAGGACGCGCCGGACGCCGAGCAGGCGGAAGGGGCCGAATCAGTGGGCACTCGGAAGCGGCCTCGCAAGCGTGGCCGCCAAGCCGCGACAGAGGAGGGTGCCGGGGATGAAGGCGATTCGTGACCCCGCTGAGCTCGCAGCGGTCGAGGACGTGGCGCTGCGCGAGCTGCTGAGTCGGCGCATCCAGGAATGGCTGATCGACGGCTTGCCCTACGATCCGGAGACCTACGGCTGGTTCCTCCTGGTCGAGCCGGGCGACGACCCTGGCGACTCCCGGCACTACCACGACTGCCCGCCGCTCATCGGACGCCCCAGCGCCTTCGACGACCTCGACGAGTACATCCCGATCTTTGAGTGGGTGAGCGACCACGGGCACTGGTACGAGGCGGTGATCCTGCTCTCCGACGGTGGCGAGTTCATCTCGGTCATCGTGCCCAAGGCCGAAGGCGTCGATCCGAGCCTGCTCGCGATCTGCGAGGTTCTGGCCGAGGAAGAGGCCTGACCCGCGACAACCCTGCTTCCCCTGATCTTTCCCACCACACGACGCCGAGGGCCCAGCTGCTCTCGGCGTCTTTCGTTCTGGAGACTGCTCATGAGCAATACCCGTTTCTCGCTGGGCCAGTTGCTGATCACGGCCCGTGCCCTTGCCCGGCTCGATGAGCTGGGCGTATCGCCTGCGCCCTTCTTCGCCCGTCACCAGGCTGGCGACTGGGGCGACATCCCTCCTGACGATGCTGCGGCCAATGAGGAGGCATTGGCCGAGGGCGGTCGCTTGCTGTCCGTCTACCCGGCGGCGGAGGGCTGCCGCGTCTGGATCATCACCGAGGCGGACCGGCGCCTCACGACGATGCTGCTACCCGAGGAGTACTGAGGAATGGACAAGTCACGATTTCCGGTCCCTATCGACCCGGCGGTGGCGCAGGCCGTCGATCTCCTGGGCGAGGATGCCCGCGAGTTCTTCGAGGAGCGTGCCGCGCTCATCGAGTTCGACGGCGGCATCCCCCGCATCGATGCCGAGCGCTACGCCCTGGAGCAGACCCGTGAGGAGTTCGGGCTGCCGCTTCCCTGATTTCCCTGATGCCCCTGCTCCGCGTGTCGTCTCGCCCGGAAATGTCCCGGACCGAGCGCCGCCGGCGGCGCTACGTCTTCCTGCCCTTCTCCATTGCTCCACCGTCGGCGAGGGCGTAGACGAGGGCTTGGCGGCCATCGTCTCCCAGGGCTCGGGGATTTAGCAGACCCGTGCCGTTTCTCCGTCCTGCCTTTTGAGTCCAAGCATCTGATGCGTCGGAGGAAAGCGGCAGTCCCCGTGCCGTTTCCATTTTTCGTTAGGGAAACGTGAACAGACCCATAGGGGTTTCGCCATTCGGCTCCCCGTCCACTAGGCCGCGTCCGGTACCACGCCGGGTCGCGGCCTTCGTTTTTCTGATGCTCGACGAGGCAAACCATGGTCAACAAAACCACCAAATTCCGTTTCACCGACCGCGCCATCGCCAAGCTGGCCGCCCAGTCCGCCAACGCCCCGGCCAAGGCTGCCGAGTACACCGACTCCGAAATTCCCGGCCTGAAGGTGGAGGTGTCGAAGACCGGCCGGAAGGTGTTCAGGCTGCGGTATGTGTACCGGGGCGCGCGGCGCAACTATAAGCTCGGCGTCTATCCGGCGACCGATGTTGCCGCGGCGCGCTCGCGGGCGCTGGAGGCGCTGGCGCTTCTCGACCGGGACAAGGACCCGCAGGACGAGCGCAACCGCATCCGGGCGATGCCGACCTTCGCCGAATTCGCCAGCCAGACCTACCTCCCTTGGGCGCAGCGCAAGCGCAGCTACCGCGCCGACGAGTCGAAGCTGCGCCTGCACTTGGTGCCTCGCTTTGGCCACCGCCGGATTGATGGTATTGGCGTCCAGGACATCGACATCTACCACGGCGAGGTGAAGGTGAGTCATTGCGCGGCGACCGCCAACCGCCACCGTGCCCTCCTGTCGAAGATGTTCAGCTTGGCGGTCGACTACGGCCTGATCGCCGAGAACCCCTGTCGTCGGGTGAGGCTGTTCAAGGAGAACAACCAGGTCCAGCGCATCCTGACCAAGGACGAGCTGGGGCGGCTGATGGTGGCAATCGAGGCCGAGCTGAACCGAACGACGGCGCGCGCCGCCACGCGGGTGGCCGCCACCGTGATCAAGTTCCTGCTGTTCACCGGCGTCAGGCGGCAGGAGGCGCTGGAGGCGCGCTGGGAGCACGTGGACCTGGAGGCCGGTACGCTGTTCCTGCCCAACACCAAGAACGGCAAGGGGCGCCACGCGCTCTTGAACGACGAGGCGAGGGCCTTGCTCTCCGAGCAGCCGAGCCTGGGGCAGTCGCCGTGGGTGTTTCCGGGCCGCGATCCTGAAAAGCCGCT
The DNA here is from genome assembly GCF_009295635.1 of Alkalilimnicola sp. S0819. Classification (NCBI taxonomy): domain Bacteria; kingdom Pseudomonadati; phylum Pseudomonadota; class Gammaproteobacteria; order Chromatiales; family Ectothiorhodospiraceae; genus Alkalilimnicola; species Alkalilimnicola sp. S0819. Next base: position 93,095 of record NZ_WHIW01000010.1, read on the forward strand.
GGTGAACCCGACGAAGGCGTTCAAGCGCATCCTCGACGCGGCGGGTATTGAGGGGCGAGTGCGGTTGCACGATGCCAGGCACAATGCAGCAACGATCGCCATCAACGCGGGGGCCAGCCTCTACGCCGTATCCCGCCTTCTCGGTCATTCCAGCGTTTCGATTACGACGAGGTATGCGCACCTGGGCGATGCCGAGCAGCGGCAGGTAGCGCAGTCGGTAGGTAGTGCGATCCGGGCGGCCGAGTCGGCCTAGACGCATCCTGACTATGTAGTGTGACCCGAACGGCTTCGGCCGTTCGGGTCTCTTTTTTGCTTTTGGGGTCGGGTGGCGGCCTACGTGATGCTGAGCGGCTCGCCGTCCGGGGCCAGGAGGGTGACCTCTGGAGGGCGGCCGGGCCGGCGGCGCACGTGGACGAGGCTCTCGCGCTCCAGGCGGCGCAGCGCGTCGTAGCTGGCATCGCGGGAGACGCTGAAGCGGGCGAGCGCTATGCGCCTGAGCGTGACGGTCGGGGCTTGGCGTACGCGCACGAGCCACAGGAGCGCCAGGCCGAGAGCGAGGCTCTTCCCGGGTAGCGCGGCGGCTGTCATGAGCCAGGCCAGCGGCAGGGTGACAGTCGGCGAGCGCAGAATCCGGCGGCCGCGAGGCGAGGTGGCGATGAGCATGGCGGGACTCCCAGATGTGAGGGTGAGGCGGACGGCCTCCGGCGGAGCCGGAGCCATCCCCATTGGTCTGTTCGCCGCGTGGCGAAAGCGGAGGCCATAAGCCTCGCCCGGCCTCAGCTCGCCTCGGGCAATCCGGCGCGGTGAGGCGGCGACAACGCTTGCGGGCCAAGGGGAAATTGCGCTCGCCTCACTGCCTCGCCCAATTCATTGTCTTTTCCTCTTCTCCGGGTGGGGGGCAGGAGAAGGAAAAGTGCGATTTGTGCTGAGGCGCTGAGGCAATGAGGCGGCAGAAGCCGAAGTGACTGAAAATTATTAAGTTCTGCTTGGGGAGCAGCCAGTGGGGGTGTGAGGCGAGGCGAGGCGGAGTGAGGCCGCCCGGACGGGCGGCCCCAGAGACGGGTGGCTACTCGTCCGGCCTCTCATGGTGATGCGCGGCAATCGCATCCTCGCTGGCGTTCTGCCAGTGAGCGTGCCGGCGGATCGCCCAAACATTCGGCTTGGGACCATCGGGGCCAAACAGGCGCTTCTGGCCGAGGCGTAAGCCACCGATAGCGACCAGCGCCTTGCGGACCTCGGTGATGGTCGTGATCATGTTGCGCTCCGTGCGCAGGAAATCGGTCACCTCGCTGAGGATGACGATATCCTTCTCCAGCGGCGCCATGCCGCCCTCCAGCGCTTCGCGCAGGTAGTCCTCGGTCGGGGAGCGACTCATCGCCGCGAGCTCCGCGTGCCCCGGCTGCGCGGGCGGCGGTGCGTAGGGGCTGAACTCGGTGAGATCCCGACTCCGGAGGGCGTGAAGCACGTAGCACCGGCCCTCGCCGAAAAACCAAGCGAGCAGTTCTCCGGCGTCTTGGTAGTCGAGGGGAGCGGCATCGCTCACGAAGACCCAGTTGTGCTTGTCCGCTTCCTCCACGGTCACGTCCTCGCGCCTGCGGGCGAAGGCGAGGAAGCTTATGACGTTCGGGATCGAGAAGCCCTTCGCGTGCTTGGGCTCGATCCAGATCTGAGTGCTGGTGACCAGACGCTTGAAGGCGCGAGCGACGGTCCCGCTCATCCGGTCCATGTCGTCGAGGATGCCGAGCCGAGCGGCGAGAAAGCAGTCGTTGTGCTTGGCGACAAGATCGCTCGCGCGCAGATGAATCGTGTTCCGCGCGCCGACGAGCTCGGCCACCATGCGCCCGAGCAGGCTCTTGCCAATGTCGGGGCCGCCGACGAGCGTGATCGCGTACGGGAGCTTCTGGCCGGGGTGCTGGAGTTGATACGCGGTCCAGTCGAGAAAGAAGCGCGTGGCCTCCTCCTCGCCGTCGAACAGGCGGGCCACCAAGTCGAGGAACGGCGCGATGTCGCCCTCGGCCGCGGCGAAGGCGGGCGGTCGGTAGGTGTTCAGGTACGGCTTCCCGTGCCGCATCACTTTGTGCGGCGCTCCCGGGTCGAGCACGAAGCCGACGTACTTTTGGGCCAGCCCCGGATCGCGGAACAGGATTCTCTCGCAGAGGCCGAGGTTCTCGTCCAGATGCTCCTGGAAGAGGCGGCAGAAGGCGCGGAACGGCATGATCTCGCCGGTCTCGGTGTTCACCATGCCATCGACGGCCGCAACGTAGACGAACATGCTCAGGATGTCCGCGAGCGGGTCCGGGTTCCGCGGGTCCGCCTCCGGCGGCGGATTGCTCCGGCGAGGGATTTCCCCTCGGGCGGCTTCGTGGCGCTGAGGCTCAGGCTGGCCGGCCTGTCGAGCATGAGCGGGCTCATGCGGGGTTGATTCGTCGGCGGGTACCGCAGTCGCCTCAGCCAGGGGAGCTGCCGCGCTCGTCGTGTCGTGGGCGTCCTCGTTCGCCGACGGAAGCTCGACGTCGACGGGCGCCGCCGCGGCGTCGGGCTGGACCGCCCTCTCTCGGAGCATGTCCAAAGTGAGACGGGTGGAGGAGGGGGAGTGTCGGGTGATGGCCATCGTTATTCTCCGTGAGAGGAAGGCCGCTGGCCTTCCTCCTGCTCTGTGACTGATCGTTCGCCGGGTTTGCGCGGCGTCGCCACCGGCGGACGGTCCCGCCCCTGAAGGCGGAGACCCGTCAGCCGGTTTCTCTCGTGGGGGATCAGATTCCCCAGTCGGGCGAATTGGCGGCGCGCGCCGTGAGATCGACGGTGGTCTCGTCGGTGGCACGGTGCGGTTCGATCGTCAGGAGGCCGAGATGAGCGAGCGCCCGCATGGCCTCCGGCGAAGTGGCGGCGGCATAGAGCGCCTCAGCGAAGTCCTCGGGATCGGCCGGCTTGTCCAGCCAGCGCGGCAGCACGTGGTTGGCGACCGCGGCGGCGAGGAACGCGTTCGCGGTGTCGAACGATTCCTCCCGCGCTTCCCCAAGGTCGGGAATCGGGTAGGGGTGCCTGAGCAGCTCGGTGGCGTGGGCCTCGTCTTCGTCGACGATGGCGCAGGAGGTGGCCAGCACGATGTGTTTGAGCAGCAGAGCTGCTTCGCGCGAGGAGGTGTCGGAGAGGTCCTCCAGCTTCATCAGCGAGCGGACGGACGGGACAAAAGAGGGCTGTGACTCGCACATAATAGAAATCCTCAGCATATAAACCCTGCCCGGCCAGCGGCATTGCTGGTCGGGATGCGATCACGCGCACAACGGGGCGGCGCATATGCCGAGGAGCAAAGTTGATACGGGTCGGTCGCCTGGGGGCTCTGCTGAGGATTTGATCGGTCCTCTGAGGCCACAATGAGCGCTCAGCGGGTACCAGCAAAATCGTTTGGGTGAGCCAACCCAGACGACACGAGCACGGAGCCTTTCTCCACCGATGTGCTGGTGTCGCAGCCGGAAAGTCTTTCCTGTCTTGGTGGAAAAGTCAAGCCCTGGTGCGGGGGCCGCGGCGCGCTCAGACCTCCAGGGAGGATTGCTTTGGGTTGGGCCAGTTTTCCGTGAGCGCGCGCTGGACCTTCTGGACCCACACATCGTCTCGGGCTGCCGCCTCGCCGACATAGCCGTTTCCCGCATCCCAGGTATGGAAGCGGAAGAGGATGTCGCCATGGCTCTCAGGCGCACCCGTGGCATCAACCAGCTCCGCCTTGCCAGCTCGCGTGACGCGCACCTGCGTGTCAGTCGTGTCATCGCCCGAGCGGATGAATTCTCGGACATCGTCGAGACTGGGGTTTTCAGTCAGGTTCAGGATCATGCTACTCCTCCGGCAGATGGTACTGGCTGTCATCACCAGCCTACGATGGTGTCTCCGGCGCGATCATAACAGCGCCCGGTGTGGGTAGGATTGGCGCAGCATCCGGGTGCTGCTACGCCACCCCCCAGAGCAAATCCGTGCCTCAGCCGGCACAACTGATCGTCTGCCGGCGGGTGCTCACAGGATGCGCGGGCCGAGACCGCCTCAGTGCCAGTCGGTTTCGGCTGCGGCTGTCCGGGAGTCTTCCGGTCCGCAGCCGGGTTATTGCGCGGGATCTGGCGTAGGTGGCGCGGAGCAGCCGTGTCAGTGTTCGCCGCTCAAGGTATGGAGAACGTGCCCTCTGCCGGCTCGGCTCGGATAGGCATGGAAATCCTTGGAATGCAGGCAGGGGCCGGGGAACACCACGACTGCCTGCGATTAACGGCGGCAAGTCACTGTCATCACAGCCGATTCTCTCGGTCGACGTCTTGAAAATCCCCGTGTCGGCGGTTCGATTCCGTCCCCGGCCACCATATTGCTTCAGACAGAAGGCCCAGCCATGTGCTGGGCCTTCGTCGTTTCTGGGGCAAAAATCTCTGTGTCGCATGGCTCGCGGGCCGGCCCGCTCGCGCATCCCTTGGCGGGAATGCATTAACCGGCCGGCGCCCATACCTCTTCTCCTTAGTGTGAGGTGACATCTCTCAAGCCAAGGAGCAAAGGCCAATGCGATACCCGTCCCGATGCGCTCTTGCGCTGATGCTGCTGTGCGGCGCCGTCCCTTCGTTTGCGGACGAGGATCAGGCCCACGTCATCGAGACAACGCCGGACAAGGCGGTGCACGCGTCGTTCGACATCGTGCGCTCGAGGATGACGACCGAGGGTAACGTCGCGGTCTTTCACATGGAGGTTTCGGGCCAGGCAGGGGAGAGCCGGCCGGCGCCGTCCGGCAAACTGGCCGGCAGCGACGTTTTCTCCTACGTCTGGCCCACTTCCATCGACCCGGCTGTCGTTGGCTTCGAGCCCGAGGCGGGCATCCTCGCCTTTGCCGTGACCGCCCATCCGGACTTCGACGACACGCCCTGGTTCGATGAGAACGGCGACGGCGACTTGAACAACGACGGCAACATCTGGCACTCGCACTGGGTGGTGCTTGCGCCGGACGATGCCTGTGGCAAGGACGCGCTCAAGGTGGTGGATATTCCGGAAGGCGCCAAGCCGCGGCTGCCCAAAACCTGGCCGGGCCTGCCTATTCTTATCGACAGCCCTGGCTGGAGTCCCGTGATGGATGGCGCCACGGTGGAGGTGCGGGTGCCCTTCGACGACATCGGCGAGGTCGCTGACGGCAGCTTCGATGGCGTCGCGGCGGCGTTGCGGGTTAACGCGAGCGTGCACGCGCCGTTGCTGTGTGTGGTCGATGTGTTCAAGGTGGCCTCGGGGGATCTGTCCCTGCCGGGGAAGGTCGGGAGCCCTGAACCAGGGAAGGCTGGCGCCGATTCCGCCCGACCGCGTCGCTAACGGCGCAGCGCCCCCTTGCCCAGTCCCGGGGCCCGGCCGGCGCTGCTCAGGGCGCGCGGCACAAGACGCGGCGCGCCACGGTGCTTGTCTGTCGCCATGGAGGGTCCCGGTGTTGCGCACGGCCCCGGCGGACCTGCCGGCAACAGGGCCTGCCGCCGAAACGTATAAGCATTCTCGTGCCCGGGCCGGAGGCGGCCTCCGGGCGGCTTGCTTTGTATTCGGTATACCGATAGCCTCTACCCCAGTCCTGTATGCGCCGCGACTGTACGCGGCGTGGGGAGGGGAATCCGGTGAAAATCCGGAGCTGTCGCGCAACGGTAAGGTGTTCATGCACCAAGCCCGAAAACCTCCCGGGACCGATCGACCCATGTCGATCCAGCGCTGGACACCTTCGCGTCAGGGGTCCCGGCGCGGGATGCACGGCAGCGCTGCCTGTTCCGTTCCTCGGTCAGCCGCACGCCCCACTCCTGCCCGGTGCCGTGCGTCGGTGCCTCCGGCCTGCCAGGCCACACGCAGGGGTGCATCGTGCAATATTCATTTCGTGAAACCGATAGCGGCGCGGTCCGCGCCCGAGCGCCCGCGGCGGCACTGGCCGCGCTGCTGGTGCTGACCGCGTCACCGGCGGGCGCGAACGGCCACCGCTTGGAGCCCATCCGGGTCGCCGACGAACCCATCGAGGAGAGCCTCTCCGGCGAGCTCGGCCATTACGGCAACCGGGTCGAGGTGATCAGCCGCGCGCAGATCGAGCGGCTGGGCGTCACCGATACCGCCCAGGCCCTGCAGATGCTGGTCCCCGGGCTCTACATCGCCCCCAAGCACGGCCGTTTCGACTACGTTCACGCCTCGCTGCAGGGTTCGCGTACCGAGGACATCCTCTGGCTGGTGGACGGGGTGCGCATCAACAACCGCCTGTTCGGCGGCACTTCGCCATTGGATTCGCTGCCCGCCAACATGATCGAGCGCATCGAGGTGCTCAAGGGCGGGCAGAGCCTGTTCTACGGCACCCAGGCGTTGGGCGGGGTGGTCAACATCATCACCCGGGGCTTCGCCGAACAGACCGAAGGGCAGTTCGGCCAGGGCGCGGGCAGCCTGGGCGAGCGACAGGTCAACGGCTATGTCCGCGGCGGCGGGGGCCGTCATCGTTACGTGCTGTTCGGCTCCCATGCCTCGGCCGATGGCTATACGCCCTATCGCGATGAGCACATCGAGCCCAGTGCGCGGGGCGGCGGCACCAAGCGCGGCTATCGGGTCGGCTCCCTGGGGGGCAAGTACCGACGGGAGTTCGCACCGGGCCAGATGCTGACGCTGCAGTACATCCACAACGACGCCCGGGTCGATCACCCCGCCCCCACCGATCGTCACACCGCCTATAACGAGCGCGACGAGGACATCCTCATCGCCAAGTGGGATCACCTGGTCTCGGACAGTTTCGGCTATTACCTCAAGGCCTATTACCACGACTGGAGCACCGACTACACGGAGCTGCACAACCAGCCCGGCGGCGGCCTGGCGGTGATCAACGACGCCGACCCCTGGGGCTACGAGGACTACGGCATCAACGCCATGGGCCGCTGGTTCCTGCCCGATCACAGCGAGCTGGTGTTCGGGCTCGACTGGCAGGCGTACTCGGGCAACGATGCGGTGTTGCTGATCGACACCCGCACCGAGCACGTGGGCGCCCTGTTCGCCCAGTACCGCCCGTGGTTGAGCTTTTCCCCGGACACCATGCTGGCGCTGGGGGTGCGCGCCAACAAGGCGGAGCTCGGCGGCGAGAACCTCACCTGGAACCTCAGTGCCCGTCACCCGATCGCCGACCATCAATACCTGCGCGCCAGTCTGGGCACCGCCTTCAAGCTGCCCTCGGCCTACCATCTGTATGCGCGGGACCCGGATCACCCCCGCGGCAACGAGGACCTGGACGGCGAGGAAAGCCTCAACATCGATCTGGGCTGGGGCGGTGCCGCCCGCCTGGGCCAGGCGGCCTTCGACTGGGAACTGACCGCCTTCGCCCGGGAGATCGACGAGCTCATCGCCCGGGTCAGCAGCGGCGGCAGCTCCACCTACGTCAACAGCGACGAGGCGGTGCGCATGGTCGGCGCCGAGGCGGTGTTCACCGTGCGGCCGGTGCCCGGCTGGTACGGCCGCCTCAGCGCCACCTGGTCCCGCGCCCGGGCCCGGGGCGATGACCGGCAGATCGACCGGGTCCCGGAATACCAGGCCAAGGCCGCCTTCGGCTACGACGCCCCGGGGGAGCGCTACGGCGCGCAGTTGGCGCTGCTCCACGTCGGCCCGGTCTATCAGCAGTTGGGCGGGGTGGGCCGGGAGCGCTATGGCGACTACACCCTGGTGGATCTGAGCGCCTGGTACCGCTTCGGCGCGCAGCGCCGGCATCGCTTGTCGCTGCGGCTGGAGAATGCCGGCGATGTGCAATACGCCTCCAGCGTTTCCCGCGGCCGGCGGGACGTCGGCAACACCCCCTACCGCTACGACAACCTGGGCACGCCCCGCAATCTGCAGCTGCGTTACACCTACGATTTCTGATGAGGAGTGCACCAATGATTCGCTTGTTCCCCCGTTCCCCCGCGCCCCTGGCCCTGCTGGCCGCCACCCTGTTGCCCGCCGCCATCGCCACGGCCGGGCAGACCGCCGCCACGGACGTCGCCCGGCATTACGCCCAGCCTTATACCAGCGAGGTGGTGGAGATCGAACTGGCGGCCAAGGGCGAGCCGGGTCACCAGACCGAGCATGCGGTGACGCTGGCCGCCGGCGCGCCGCTGCTCTACACCTGGCAAAGCTCCGCCGGGCCGGTGTACATGGATTTCCACGGCCATACGGCCAAGCCCGAGGAGGGCGCGGCGATTGGCTACCAGCAGGTGATCAGCTACCGCCACGATACCGTGGACCAGGCTCACGGTATGCTGGTCGCACCCTTTGCCGGTCAACACGGCTGGTATTTCCGCAACGACAGCGATCAACCCCTGACGATCAGCCTGCGGATCAGTGGCTTCCAGGGCGGCGATGTCCCGCCCCAGGGCGACTGAGCCCCGCAAGCCGCGAGCGACGACCGGTCATGAACCCCAAGCGCCTGCTGTTCCTGGCCCACCGCTGGCTGGGCATCTTCGGCTGTCTGCTGTTCGCCGCCTGGTTCGTGTCGGGCGTGGTGATGATGTACGTGCCCTTTCCGCATCTCGACGAGCACGAACGTCTGGCGGGGCTGGCCGACCTTTCCCCGGCGGATTGCTGCGCACCGGTGGAGGCCTTGCGGGCGGTGACCGGGGAGCCCATCGATGCCCTGCGGCTGAACATGGCGGGGGATCGCCCGGTGTATCACGTCACCGCCGGTGAGCGGCGCGTCAGCCGCTATGCCGATGACCTGAGCCCTGTCGCGGCCGCCGACACGGCGCGGCTGTTGTCGGTGGCCGCGGCGCATCTGGCGGAGCCGGTCGAGGAGCTAAGGTATCTGGGCCCGCGGCAGTCGGATCAGTGGACCGTCAGCGGGCGCTTCGATCGCCATCGACCGCTGCACCGGATAGCCTCGCCGGGCCCTGACGGCCAGGTGCTCTATCTGTCCGCGGCCAGCGCCGAGGTGCTGCTGGATACCGATCGGCTGGAGCGGGGCTTGAACTGGGTCGGTGCGGTGGTGCACTGGCTGTACTTCAAGCCCCTGCGGGAGCACAGAGGCCTCTGGCGGCAGCTGCTCATCGGGCTGGCGCTGCTCGCCTGCCTTGCCGCGCTCAGCGGCCTGATCGTCGGCATCATGCGGCTGCGCCCGCGACGGCGTTACCGGGGCGGGCGGATCACGCCCTACCGGGGGATGATGGGCTGGCACCACTGGACCGGCCTGCTGTTCGGCATCGCCACGCTGGGCTGGGTCTTCAGCGGCCTGCTGTCGATGAACCCCTGGGGGTTGATCGGCCACCCCGCCATCGGCCCGGCGGAGCGGGCCGCCATGACCGGTGGCGAACTGCGTCCGGAGCGCTTTGGGCTGGCGGCCCGGGCCGCCCTGGCGGCAGGCCCGGCGGAGCTGCGGGAGGTGCGCTGGCGGCGGATCGGCGGCGAGCCCTATTATCAGTTGTTGGCCGCCGACGGTTCCTCGCGGCTGGTGCATGGCGACACGGGTCGAACCCGCCCGGGCTTGAGGCGGGTGGAACTGGAAGCCCTGGCGGCGGGGCTGCGGCCCGAAGTCCCTCGGGTTGATGCCCTTTGGCTGGAAGACTACGACAACCATTATTACGCCCGCCGAGGCGAGCGCCGCCTGCCGGTGCTGCGGCTGCGGCTAGCCGACCCGCCACAGACCTGGTATTACCTGGACCCCGCCGACGGGCGCATCGCCGCCAAGCGCAACCAGGGCTCCCGGCTTTATCGCTGGCTGTTCAACGGCCTGCATTCCTGGGATTTCCCGGCGCTGGTGGGCCATCGGCCGCTGTGGGATCTGTGGATGATCGGCCTCAGCCTGGGCGGGCTGCTGCTCTCGCTCACCGGGGTGGTGATCGGCTGGCGCTGGCTGCGGCGGCGGACCCGGCCGCCCCGGCGCCCAAGCTTGCGGGGCGGCTCGAGCTGAGTCACCCCCCGTCTCGGGCGGCCGGCGGCTCCGGGGCCGCCGCGCCGTGGACCACCCGATTGCGGCCGCCGGCCTTGGCCCGGTACAGCGCCTCGTCCGCCAGCGCCAGCAGATCCTCGAAGTCCATGCCCGGCTGCAGGGTGGCCACGCCGATGCTGACGGTGGCCCGGATCTCGGCGCCGTTGTGCACCACCGTCTTCCGTTCCACCGCCTCCCGCAGCCGCTCGGCCAGTACCAGCGCGCCCTCGGCGCTGGCGTGGGGCAGCACGGCGACGAACTCCTCGCCGCCGAGCCGCCCCGGCAAGTCGCCGCTGCGGCAGGTGGCGCGCATCAACTGCGCCAACTCCCGCAGCACGGCGTCGCCGGCGGCGTGGCCGTGGCTGTCGTTGACCCGCTTGAAGTGATCGTAATCGATCATCATCAGCGACAAGGGGTGCTGGTGACGGTGGGCATTGGCCAGCTGCGCCGCGGCCAGCTCCACCAACGCCCGGCGGTTGCTCAGGCCGGTGAGCGGGTCGGTATTGGCCGCCGCCTGCAAGGCAGTGACAGGTTCGTGGCTCACCACCGCACGGCCGCTGCTGTCACGCATGGGCAGCACTTTCATCCGGTACCACTGCTCGTCGCCCGCCGCTCCGGTGCGGGGGTAGATGTGCTCGAACTCGGCCGCTTCGCCCGCGAGCACCGCGCCCAGGCCCTCGGCCACACGGACGGCGACTTCCGGGCGCTCGTCCCGGCCGCTCTCGCAGCTGCCGAGATAATCCCGGTCGATGAACGGGCCGTGGTCGCCGGACTCGGCCTTGAACCGCTCCCAGGCGGCGTTGACGCCGACGATGCGGCCCTCGGGGGAGACGATGGCGATGGCCGAGGACACTGAATCCAGTACCGCCTGGGTGAAGCGCTGCTGCTGGCGGGTCTGTTCATGGCGGCGGACGGTGCGGGCCACGGTGCGCAGCTGCAGCAGCATCATCACCGCCAGCATGGCGAGGATCAGGGCGAGGATGGCGGTGGCCTGCAGGAAGCGTCGCTGGAAGGGCGCGATGACGTTCTCCAGCGGCATGACGGTGTTGACCACGAAGGGCAGCTCGTCGGAGGCCAGGTAATAGGCCAGCTTCTGCTTGCCGTCGGTGGGCGCGTGGCCGACGTAACTGCCCGCCGCCCGCTGGTGGATGAGGCTGGTGTAGATCGGGTGCTGGTCCAGCTGCTGGGCGTCCAGGTCGTCCAGCAAGGGCTCGCGCATCAGCAGCCGGCCGTCCCGGCGCCAAAGTCCCAGCGCCGCCCCGGGGCCCAGGTCCAGCGAGCGGTAGAAGGACTGGAAATAGCCGATCTCCAGCGAGGCCAGCACCACGCCGGCGAAGCGCCCGGCCTCGTCGGTCAGCCGGAGGCTGTAGGTGAAGATGCGCTTCTTGTTGGTGCCCGCGATGATCAGCTCCCCCAGGTGGCGGCGCTGGCCGGCCTGGTGGGCGCGGAAATAGGCCCGGTGGCGGTAGTTGCCGCCGGGGGCCGGAAATTGCCGGCTGAACCAGCGCATATCCCCCTGCTCGTCCAGCATCAGCAGGGCGCTGACCTGGGGGAGGGCGTCGGTCATCGCCGAGAGCGCGCGCCATTGCCGCGCCGAGCGGGTGAGCGTGTCCAGGCCGTCGCTGGCCACCTGGCGGGCCACTTCGCCGAAGATCAGTTCGATGGGGTCCAGGCTGCGATAGACGTGCTCTTCGAGCACCCGGGAGACGTTGGCCGCCAGCTGCTCGGGCTCCGCGCGGGCCACACGGCTTTCCACCTGGATGAAATGCGCCCAGGCCAGAGCGCAGAGGGCGGCCATCAGGGCGTAGGAGGCCATCACCAGGGTCGGTGTACGCCCCGGGGGGCGGCGGTAGGCGTGAACGAAGTGGCCCAGCAGCGACAGCGCCAGCAGCCCCTGGAGCGCCGCCGTTTGTGGCGGCAGCGCCAGCAGCAGCATCCGCACCTCGGGCTGGTACAGCCAGGAGCCGTAGGCGGCGAGCTTGTAGGCGCTGATGAGCAGCGCCACCATGGCGGCGACACCGGTCACCGCCATGCGCAGGCGGCTGTGGGTCGCCAGGCTCAGGGCACTCACCGCCAGGAACAGGAACGCGAAGGCGGTGGGCAGCGGCAAGGGGCGCAGCCAGTCGATCGAGGGCCAGTCGGCGTAGGCCGTGCACAAGCTCCACAGGGCCAGCAGCAGAACCAGGGCGGCACCGATCCGCGACAGCCTCTGCCAGGCGCCGCGCCGCCAGCCGAGCGCCACGGCGATGCCGGTCAGCGCCAGGCCCAGCCCGCCGCTGACGCCCGTTGCCATCGCCCCCGGCGCGGGCAGGCGCAGGGCCGGGGACGGTAGCCACCAGCTGAGCAGGGCGAGGAGGCCGCCCAGCGCCGTCACCAGCGCCAGGACCACGGCGGCCGACAGGGCGAGCTGCTGAAAGCGGTTGGGAGAGGTGTGCATCGGCGGATTCATGGGTCCAGCGGCGTCGAGTGTACCCGCGTAGCGATAGCACAATCGCGCACTGTGCAACAAGTGACCACCCGGGTCCGACCTTCCCGGTCATACCCTTGCCGAAGGGTGCGGGCATCCCCCAGCCGCCAGACGGTTTCGTCCGTTCCCCGGACAGGCGCGGCAGGCCTGGCGCGCAACGGCCTCATGGACGGGGGCCGGGTCCGCTATTTTCCCCACACTCTAGCGGGACAGGCCGGGGGTGGTCGCTGCCGGTCACGCCGCGCTGGCGCGTCAGGGTCAGGCTGGCGCACAGCCCCGGGCCGTCGTCCCGATTCCTCAGTCGAAAGCCCAGATCGTAGCGCCGGGCGATGGCGGCAACGATGCTCAGCCCCAGCCCGGTGCCGGTGGCCTTGCCGGCAGCGGTGCGGTAAAAGCGGGCCTGTACCCGGTTGAGTTCCTCATCGGCGATGCCCGGGCCGGTATCCAGTACCTGCAGCACGGTCTGCGTGGCGCCCGCGTTCACCCGCACATCGACTCGACCGCCTTCGCCGCCGTGGCGCAGGGCGTTCTCCAGCAGGTTGCGCAGTGCCGTGTGCAACATGAGCGGGGGAAGGGGCGCCACGGCATCGCTCGTCTCGCCCCGCAATTGCAGGTTAACCCCCTGTTGCTCGGCCAGCGGCCGCAGTTCTTCCAGCACGGCGGTGAGCGTGGCCTGCACGGGCGCGCGCTCCTGCCCGTCGCTGATCGCTTGGCGCGCCTCGACCCGGGCCAGCATCAGCATCTGGGTCACCAGCCGGCTCATGCGGTCCAGGCCCGCTTCTGCCTGGGCGAGAGCCCGGGCCCGCACGTCGCCCCCGGCGCCCTGGGCGATCTGCAACTGGGTCTTGATGCCCGCCAGCGGTGTGCGCAGTTCATGAGCCGCGTCGCCGGTGAAGCGGCGCTCCCGCGCGAAGGCCTCGGAGAGCCGTCGCAGCAGGCCGTTGAGGGCATTGACCATGGGGCTCAGTTCCGCCGGCAGGCCTTCCACCGCCAGTGGCTCCAGGGCATCCGGCCCACGGGCCTGGAGGCTGCGGCGCAGCCGTTCCAGCGGCACCAGCGCGCGGCGCACCGCCAGCCACACCAGCAGCAACATGGCGGGCAGGGCGAGGGCCAGGGGGGCGGAGAGCTTGAGCGCCATGTCCAGCATCAGGTTGCGGCGCAGTTGCCGGGGTTCGGCGGTGAGGATGCGTAAGCCGTGCTCCGGGTCGGTAAGCGCGAATACCCGCCAGTCACGGCCGTTCACCCGCTGGTTGCTGATGCCGTCGGGAATGGCGGTGGCGGGCAGGGGCGGGCCGCCGTCGGCGGTGCTCACCAGCCGCCCGTCCAGGGTCCAGAGCTGGCAGACCAGTCCCGTGGGCCGGCCCGCCGGGCGGGGGGGCGGGTTCAGGGGGAGGCGCGAGGCGTTGGGCAGGCGGAGCTCCTGACGGTCCAGCAGGCCCTGGACCATCTGCGCCGAGGCGATCATGCGGGCATCCAGCACGGCGGAGAGCTCGGCGCGCACATCCACGAAGAACCAGGCGGCGGTGGCCGCCCACAGGGTGCTGATCACCAGCACGATGCCGCCGATCAGGCGCCAGCGCAGTGATTTCATGAGGCGCTCCGGGGAATGCGGTAGCCCACGCCGCGCACGGTCTCGATGAGGTCCTTGCCCAGCTTGCGGCGCAGGTTGTGAATGTGCACGGCGGGGGCGTTGCTCTCCACGCCCTCGTTCCAGCCATAGAGCTGGTCGTGGATGCGCTCCAGGCTGACGATCTGGCCCCGATTCTCCAGCAGCAGTTGCAACAGCACCGCCTCGCGCCGGGGCAGGGGCACGGCCTCGTCGTCCAGTCGCGCCTCCAGCGTGGCCGGGTCGAAGCTCAGCCGGCCGTGCTGCAGGCGGGCGCTGGCGCGGCCCTGCCGGCGACGGGAGAGGGCGCGCAGGCGGGCGGCGAGCTCCTTCAGGTCGAAGGGTTTGGCCAGGTAGTCGTCGGCGCCGGCGTCCAGCCCGGCCACCCGCTCCTCCACGGCGTCGAAGGCGGTGAGGATCAGCACCGGGGTGGTGCGCCCGGCATCGCGCAGATCCTGCAGCAGCTGCAGGCCCGAGCGGCCCGGCAGGGCCAGATCCAGGATGACCACGTCATGCTCGCTGCGGGGCAGTATGGCGGCGGCCTGCCGGCCGTCATCCAGCCAGTCCACGGTCACGCCCTGCAGGCGCAGCCCCACCTGTATGCCTTCGCCCACCAGCGGGTCGTCCTCGATCAGCAATACGTGCATGGCCTGGCCTTAATGTTGAGCTAATGAGCGCTCTCTACCGTGTGCCGCTGCCGCCGTGGATCGGCACAGGAGAGGACATGAAGCACATTCTGACAAAACTGTGCCTGCTGGTGTTGCTGGCCGTGCCCGCCATCGCTACGGCCCAGGATTTTCTGCCCCCCGATCAGGCTTTCCGCCTGGAGGTGGACGCAGTGAGCGCGGAGTCGGTGACCCTGCACTGGGAGGTGGCGCCGGGCTACTACCTGTACCGCGAGCAGATCGCTGTGGCGGCGCCCGGAAGCTCCGCCGTGCAGCTGGGTGCACCGAAACTGCCCGGCGGGGTGGTCAAGGAAGACCCCTATTTCGGCCGCACCGAGCTCTACTATGACAGCCTGACCGCCACGGTGCCCCTGAGCGCCCCGGACGGCCTGCCCGAGCGACTGGATCTGGCGGTGAGGCATCAGGGCTGCGCCGAGGACGGCATCTGCTACCCGCCACAGACCACCACCCTGAGCGTGGACCTGGCCGCCGCGGGCCTGGCCGGCGGCGTCGTCAATGGTGGCCCCGGCGGCGCCAGTGGGGGTTCCAGCGGCGAAGGCTCCGCGAGCAATGCGGTAAGCACGGCGGAGATGCCCGAGCAGGATCGGCTGGCCGCCATGCTGGCCGGCGAGCACCTGTACTGGGTGCTGCTGGCGTTCTTCGGCGCCGGTCTGCTGCTGTCCTTCTCGCCGTGCATGCTGCCCATGCTGCCGATACTCTCCGGCATCATCGTCGGCACCGGCGGCAAGGCGGGCGGCAGCCGCCATCGCGGCCTGATGCTCTCGCTGGCCTATGTGCTGCCCATGGCGCTGGCCTACGCGGGCCTTGGCACCCTGGCGGGGCTGGCGGGGGCGAACCTGCAGGCCTCGTTGCAATCTCCCTGGCTGCTGGTGCCCTTCGCGGGATTGTTCGTACTGCTCGCCATGGCCATGTTCGGTTTCTACGAACTGCGCCTGCCGGCGGGCCTGCAGAGCCGTCTGAGCGAGGCCAGCAACCGGCTGCCCGGCGGGCAATTGCTGGGCGTGGCGGCCATGGGGCTGCTCTCGGCGCTGATCGTCGGGCCGTGCATGACCGCGCCGCTGGCCGGCGCGCTGCTTTACATCGGCCAGAGTGGCCATGCCATGGTGGGCGGCCTGGCGTTGTTCAGCCTGGGGCTGGGCATGGGGCTGCCGTTGATCGTCATGGGCACCGTGGGTGGCCGAGTGCTGCCCAAGGCCGGCCCCTGGATGCGCGGCCTGCAGGCCTTCTTCGGCTTCGTGCTGCTGGGCGTGGCCATATGGATGCTGGAGCGGGTGATTCCGCCGGCGGTGACTGTGGCGCTCTGGGGGCTGTTGCTGGTGGCCCTGGCCGTGGTGCTGGGCGCGCTGGAACCGCTACCCGAGGCGGCCGGCCCCACCCGGCGCTTTGGCAAGGTGCTGGGTCTGGCGGCCGGGATCTGGAGCGCGACCCTGCTGGTGGGCGCCGCGGCCGGCGCCCAGGACCCGCTGCGCCCGCTGGCCTTCCTGGCGGAGCGCGGCGGCGCGGCCAGCGAGGCGGTGGCGGTGGATCACGTCCCGCTGGAAGGCCTGGCGGCGGTGAGCTCGCAGCTTGCCCGGGCGCGCGCCGTCGGCCAGCCCGTGGTGGTGGATTTCTACGCCGACTGGTGCGTGTCCTGCAAGATCATGGAAAAGACCGTGTTCGGTGACCCCCGGGTCGCCCGGGCCATGGAAGGCGTGTTGCGGCTGCGGCCCGATGTCACGGCCAATAATGCCGATGACCGGGCGTTGCAGGCACACTACCAGGTGCCCGGGCCGCCCACGCTGATGTTCTTCGGCGCCGATGGCGAGGAGCGCCGGGCGCTGCGGGTGGTCGGCGAGATCGGCGCCGACACCTTCCTTCAGAAACTCGACGCCGCAAAAGGTAACAGCTGATGGCTCTCGGCCCCTTCGCGCTTTCCCTGCCGCGCCTGTTTTTGCTGCTCGGGCTGCTGGCGGCCTGGCTGACCGCCTGGGTACTGCAAAGGCGCACCGGCGCCAACCTGGAAAAGCCCCTGTGGTGCAGCCTGCTGGTGGGGGTGATCATCGCCCGGCTGGGCTTCGTGGTGCAGCATCTCGCGGAATACAGCCTGCGCCCCTGGGAGGCGCTGTACTTCTGGCAGGCGGGCTACGAGCCTCTGCCCGGCGCCATGGCGGCGCTGGTGACCGCGGCGCTGTTCGTGATGGCGCGCCGCCATCCGCCCCAGCGTCTGTTTCCGCCGGTGCTGGTGGCGCTGTTGGTCTGGGGTGGGCTCAGCCATGTCGCCGGTGCCCTGAACAGCGCCACGGAAAAGCCCCTGCCGGACATGCAGCTGCAAGATCTCGCCGGCCGCCCGCAAAACCTGGCGGATTTCGCGGGCAAACCCTTGGTGGTCAACCTCTGGGCCACCTGGTGCCCGCCCTGCCGCCGGGAGATGCCGGTGCTGCAGGCGGCGCAGCAGGCGGAGCCGGGTACGGCGTTCGTGTTCCTCAACCAGGCGGAATCGCCGGATACCATACGCCGGTATCTGGCCGCCGAGCAGCTGCAGCTGCGCAATGTGCTGCTGGATATTTCCGGGCAGATGCCCCGGGACTTCCATGCGCCGGGCCTGCCCACCACCCTGTTCTTTAACGCCGAGGGCCTTTTGGTGGCCACCCATCTGGGTGAGATCAGCCGCCCCCTGCTCAACGACTACCTGCAAAAGATCGCCACGGAGTAGACCATGCGCAACCGAACCTTGATCAGTCTGATGCTGCTTGCCCTTCCCGCCACGCCGGCCCTCGCCGAGGACTACCCGGCGGCCATCGAGGCGCTGGTGGAGCAGGGTGTGCGCATAGAGGCGCGCTTCGATGCGCCTTCCGGCATGACCGGTTATGCCGCCCGGGTGCAGGGCCGGCCGCTGGCCTTCTACGTGACGGCGGATGGCGAGCACGTGGTGGTGGGCAGCATGCTCGATGCCCAGGGCGCCAACCTCACCCCGGAGCACCTGGAGGCCCACCTGCCGGAGCCGGAATACAACGACGCCTGGCCGCGGTTGGAGGACGCCGCCTGGCTGCGCGAGGGGGCGGCGGACGCGGAGCGGGTCGTCTATGTCTTCAGCGACCCCAACTGCCCGTACTGCAAGGCCTTCTGGGAGGCCTCCCAGGCCTACATCGGCCCGGATGTGCAGGTGCGCAGCCTGCCCATCGCCATCCTGCACCCCAGCAGCATGGGCAAGGCCGCGCGAATTCTCGCCGCCGATGACCCGACCCAGGCCTTCATCGACCACCAGGAGAGCGGCTCGGAACCGCTGGCGCGGGTGCCGGCGGACATCCGCCGTCAGGTCGAGGCCAATAACCAGCTCATGCGCGAGCTGGGTGCCCACGCCACGCCGGCCATCTTCTACAAGGACACGGAAGGCCATGTGCGGCAGATTCTCGGCCTGCCCGACGATGCCGTGATGGAGACGCAGGTGTTCCAGACCGCGCCGGCTCGCTAGGGGTCGGCGCCAGCCGGCGGCCGCGCTCAGGCGTGATTCGGCACGGGGGCGGGCGCCATGGGAGGCGGATCCGCGACGATGCCCACCCGGTTTCGGCCTTCCTGCTTGGCCCGATACAGCCCCTTGTCCGCACGGTTGATGAGCCGGTCCGGCTTCTCGTCGTCCGCCTGCAGGGTGGCGATGCCCAGGCTGGTGGTGATGGCGACGGACGCCTGGGAGGTCAGGATCGGCTGCGCGGCGATCGCCTCACGTATCTTCTCGGCCGCCTGGCGAGCCCCCTCGGCGTCGGTGCCCGGCAGCAGGATCGCGAACTCCTCGCCGCCCAGTCGGCCCATCAGGTCATTGGCGCGAAGCATGCTCCGGCAGCGGATGGCGAATTCCTTGAGAACGATATCGCCGACCGGATGCCCGTAGCTGTCGTTGACCCGCTTGAAATGATCGATGTCGAGCATCAGCAGGCTCAGCTCGACATGGTGGCGCCGGGCATGGCGAAACTCGCCGTCAAGACTGGCCAGAAAGCTGCGCCGGCTGGCGGTGCCGGTCAGCGCGTCGGTGGTGACCAGTCGGTGCATCTCCGCGTGGGCGTGTCGCAGGGCGTGGGTGTCGCGCAGGTGGCGCCTGACCAGTATGTGGATCGCACCGGCGACCAGGCACAGCAGCAGGGACAGGGCAGCGGCCCACCACAGTTGCCGCGCGCGCCGCTGCAGGTAGACGCCGAGGAAATCCTCGGGCGCCAGCCGCACCAGCACCACCAGTTGATGCTCGGCGATGCGCCGGTAGGCTCCCAGCCGAACGCGCCCGTCTACCGCGCTGGCGGTCTGGTAGAAGCCGTGGTCCGGGGCCGCGGGGTCGAAGAACGGGCGCTCGGGCGGTAGCCGCAGGTCCGCCAGGTTCTGCGCCGAGCCCGCTTGGGTCGCTCTTGCCCTCAGTGCCCGGTCCAGCCCCAGCAGGGTGATGGCGCCGGCGGCGCCCACGTCTATCTGCCGGAAATAGTCGGAGAAATAGCTGGTGGGGAGCGAGAGCACCAGCACGCCGTCGAATTCACCGTTGTTCAGCAGGGGCCGGGTGAACTGCACCGTCCAGCGCTTCGAGACACGCCCGAACACCGGTTTGCTGATGAACAGCCGGTCGCTGCCCGGCGGTGCGTTCCGGTGAACGCGGTAGTGCTCGCGATCACGAAGATCGATGCCTTTCGCGGCGGGGGAGAGGTTGCTGAAGACCAGTTGCCCGTCCCGGTCGATCAGCGCCAGCTGCGCCACCAGTTCGCCGTAGACCGCCTGGGCGCGGCGCGCATTGTGCAGAACCTGCTGTGGGTTCTCGGCCAGGTCGCGGCGCATCTCCAGCAAGGCGATGTCGAGCAGTTGCACGACGCTGCGAACATGGGCCTCGAAAGCGGTGGCGAGGTTCATGGCGTCGCGATGCGCGGCCTGCTCGAGCAGCTCGCGCTCGTGGTCCAGCTGATAGAGCAGGAAGGACCAGATGGCGGAGAGTACGACGACGAGCGGCGCGAAAGATGCCAGTTTGGCCTTCGCTTTCATGCTGACAACCGGGCAGTGATGCTTGGGTTGTTCTATGTACAGTATTTCAAGCCACTTGTCGCGGATGCCCGACATGGTCCGGGCCGTCAATGGCCCGGACCATCCTCCGCGGGCCGCGGCACGGCCCGCTCATGGCCGTGCGTCGCGGCCGACTTGCCGCCCCGGCTAGGCGCGCAGCGCCTCGGCATGCCAGGCGATGTGCTCGCCGATGTGACTGGCGATGAAGTAATAGCTGTGGTCCGCGCCCGGGCGCATGCGCAGCGACAGCGGATGCCCCTTCGCCTTGCAGACCTCTTCCAGTCGCCAGGGCTGCAGTTGCTCCTGGAGGAAGTTGTCCGCCTCGCCCTGGTCTACCAGCAGCGGCAGGCGCTCCTCGGCCTCGGCCAACAGGGCGCAGGCATCCCATTCCCGCCAGGTGGCTTCGTCCGCGCCCAGATAGGCACTGAAGGCCTTGCGCCCCCAAGGCACCTGGGAGGGCGCAACGATGGGGGAGAAGGCGGAAACGCTGCGATAGTGCCCGGGGTTGCGCAGCGCCAGCACCAGCGCGCCGTGGCCGCCCATGGAATGGCCGCTCACGGCCCGTGCGTCGCTCACCCCCGGCAGTGCCTCCACCAGCGCCGGCAGCTCCTGCACGATGTAGTCGTGCATGCGGTAGTGCCGGTCCCAGGGGGACTGGGTGGCATTGAGGTAAAAGCCCGCGCCCTGGCCCAGGTCATAGGCCTCGTCGTCGGCCACATCGTCGCCGCGGGGGCTGGTATCCGGGGCCACCAGCACCAGGCCGTGCTCGGCGGCATAGCGCTGGGCGCCGGCCTTGGTGATGAAGTTCTGCTCGGTGCAGGTCAGGCCGCTCAGCCAGTACAGCACCGGGCAGGGAGCGCTTGCCGCCTGGGGCGGGAAGTACACGCCCACGGTCATGTCACAGCCCAGCACCTGGGAGTGGTGGCGGTAAACATCTTGCCAGCCGCCATAGCAGGCATGGTGTTCGATTCTCTCCATCGTACGATTCTCCCTAGTCGATTCAGTAACGGATGACGCTGCGGATGGACTTGCCTTCGTGCATCAGATCGAAGGCCTTGTTGATGTCCTCCAGCCCCATGGTGTGGGTGACGAAGGGGGCGAGCTCGATCTCCCCGCGCATGGCGTCCTCGACCATCCCCGGCAACTGGCTACGGCCCTTCACGCCGCCGAAGGCGGTGCCCATCCACTTGCGTCCGGTGACCAGCTGGAACGGCCGGGTGCTGATCTCCTGTCCGGCCCCGGCGACACCGATGATCACGCTCTGGCCCCAGCCGCGGTGAGCGCATTCCAGCGCCGCGCGCATCACCTCCACATTGCCGATGCACTCGAAGCTGTGGTCCACGCCCCAGCCGGTCATGTCGATGATCACCTGCTGAATAGGCTGCTCGTGGTCCTTGGGGTTGACGCAGTCGGTGGCGCCCATCTGGCGGGCCAGCTCGAACTTGGCCGGGTTGGTGTCGATGGCGATGATCCGCCCGGCCTTGGCCTGGCGCGCGCCCTGGATGGCGGCGAGTCCGATGCCGCCCAGGCCGAAGATCGCCACCGAGTCGCCCGGCTCCACCTTGGCGGTGTTGTGCACCGCGCCGATACCGGTGGTCACGCCGCAGCCCAGCAGGCAGACCTGCTCGGGGTTGGCCTCGGGGTTGATCTTCGCCAGCGACACCTCGGCGACCACGGTGTACTCGCTGAAGGTGGAGCAGCCCATGTAGTGGTAAAGCGGCTGGCCCTGGTAGGAGAAGCGGCTGGTGCCGTCGGGCATGACGCCCTGGCCCTGGGTGGCGCGTACCGCCACGCACAGATTGGTCTTGCCGCTCTTGCAGAAGAGGCACTCGCCGCACTCGGCCGTGTAGAGCGGAATGACGTGATCCCCGGGGGCGACACTGGTCACGCCTTCGCCCACCTCGACTACCACGCCGGCGCCTTCATGGCCCAGCACGCTGGGGAACAGACCCTCGGGGTCGTCGCCGCTGAGGGTGAAGGCATCGGTGTGGCAGACACCGGTGTGGGTGATCTTGACCAGGACTTCGCCCTTGCGCGGTGGCTCCACGTCGATCTCGACGATCTCCAGTGGCTGGCCTGCGGCGAAGGCAACGGCGGCACGGCTTTTCATGGGCATTCTCCTGCGGTGTTACTTCAGATAAGAGCGGACCAGGCCGGCAAGTTCGGCGACACGGGCCACGCGTTCCTCTTCGCTGGTGGCGGGCTCGCCGAAGCTCTCCCGGATATGGGCCTCCATCACTTCTGACATAAGCCCATTGACGGCGCCGCGCACGGCCGCGATCTGCTGCAGCACGGGGCCGCACTCGGCGCCGTCCTCCAGCGCCCGCTCCACGGCGGCCAGTTGGCCCTTGATGCGGCGCACACGGGTGAGGACGCGTTTCTTCTCCTGAGGGGAGTGGGGCATGGGTGCTCCGGGGTGATAAACAATACTGGGGTATAGTATACGGGCGGGCGTGGCGGGGCAATCCGCAACCGGCCATGACCGTCCATCCGCAGGCGCGGCTCACGGCCGGGAATCTCTTTCGGTGATGGTGGCGAAGAAAGCACCGCGGCCATGAGCCGCTGCTGTCGGGCGGAGCAGCCCGCCTGGGCTCAGCGGCCCATGGCCCCGGCGGCTCAGCGCAGCTGGCTGTCCTTGCTGCCCCGGCGGTTATAGCCGCTGAAGGTCTGCTCCGCCTCGTCCCGCTCGCTCTGGCAGGGCACGCACAGGCGCACGCCGGGCAGGGCCTGGCGGCGGCGCTCGGGAATGGCCTCGCCGCATTCCTCGCAATGGCTCAGGCTCTCGCCCCGGGGCAGCTGGCTGCGTGCCCGTTGCAGGGCATCCTCCACGGTGCTGTCGATCTGTTCCTGCACGGCGTCGTCGCCGGCCCAGCCGCTAGCCATGATTCAGTCTCCACACGATGTGAACCCCGGAAGAACACGCGCCCTCTGGCGCCCTAGGGAAACGCTGATTTATTCGGGGGCAGCCGTTCCGTCGGTGGCTGTGGCTTGAGACAATGTCGGCCCTCCCCGGTTGAGAGTGAGTACGTGGTCGATGCAGTCGAGCTTCTCTGATCTTGAATACGATGCCAAGAAGAAGGTCACCCGCCGGGACCGTTTTCTTGGCGAGATCGAGCGGATCACGCCTTGGGCGGCGCTGGAAGCGGAGCTCGAGCCGTTCTATCCCAAGGAGGGCCGCCGCGGCCGGCCGCCGATCGGGCTTGGCCGCATGCTGCGTATGTACATCGCGCAGCAGTGTTTCGGCCTCTCGGACGAGGGGATAGAGGATGCGATCTACGACAGCCAGGCGATACGGCGCTTTGTGGGTATCGACCTGTCGCGGGAATCGGCGCCGGATGCGACCACCTTGCTCAAGTTTCGCCGCTTGCTGGAGCGCCAAGGGCTCACGCGGCGGATCTTCGAGACGATCAACGGCCACCTGGCCGAGCAGGGCCTGATGCTGCG